>JALZVC010000029.1 GCA_023301205.1 Flavobacteriaceae bacterium | reverse complement strand
CCCACCACCGGTACTCCCAAAATAATAAAGATTTGGTTTTCCAGGAACACCTGTTACGGCTGCGCTTCGGCCACCTCTAAAAGGGCCCACAAGTCTATATTCTAGTGCGTCGTATAACGACTCGTCATATTGCTGAGCAAGTAGTGGCTGATTAAAATTTCCGAGGAAAAAAATAGCGCAAAAAAGCGCTAAAAATGGAGTTGTAGATTTCATAAAAAAGATAGTTTCTGAAATCTAAAGATAATTAAAAACTTAGGATTCTACTAAATCCTTCTTCACTGCTTTATTCAAACAATAACCCGTAACAGTTGTAGAAAGCACATCTGCGATAGGGAAGGAAATCCAAACCCCAAAGACGCCAAAATAATTAGGAAGTATTAAAATTAAAGGGATTAAAAAGAAACCCTGCTTGGTCAAACTAAGTAAAAGTGCTGGAATAACGCGACCAATAGACTGAAAATAAGAACCACCTATTAACTGAATTACAATAACCGGAGTCGCAGCAAAAACTAATCGTAAGGCATTAGGTGTTCTCCTTAAAAGCTCAGCACTATCTGCAAGTGTCCCTGCTTCTTGACCTCCTTTATTACTGATAAAAATGGAGACAAATTCTTCTGCAAAAATCATAATTCCTGCAAAAATGAACAAGGCTAATATCCCAGAATATAAAATTGACTTATTAATAGCTTCACGCACACGACTATATTTTTTCGCGCCAAAATTGTAGCCTGCAATGGGCATAAAACCTTGGTTCACCCCAATAACTGGAAATAGTGCAAACATCAATACGCGACTAATAATTCCATAACTGGCAACATCTATGGCGTCACCTACATCTATTAGTACATTATTTAGCAGAATAGTCAATACTGCAATCACGCCTTGTCTCGCAAGAGTTACAGAACTCAAACCACTAATTTCTTTTACAATTTTAGAATCAAGAATAAAGCTTTTAAGGTTGAGACGTAATTCACTTTTAAAGATGAAAAACCAAAGAATGAAACTAAAACAAATACCATAGCTAATAAAGGTCGCCCAGGCAGCACCTTCCATACCATAACCGAGCATATTGATGAGCACGTAATCCATTCCTATATTTCCTAACGCTGGTAACATCATGGCGTACATGGCAAACTTTGGCTTGCCTTCTGCACGTATTACACTATTGCCCATCATACACATGGCGAGCATCACAATACCGTACATTACAATGCGATAATAGGTTAAAGCGAGATCTCTAAAACTATCATCTGCACCAAAAAAATCAATCGCATAGTCCTGAAATACCAAGCCTATAACTGCTAATAATCCAGAGGTTAAAAATGTTAAAGTAGTCTGATTTCCGAAGACTTTTAAAGCTTTTTCATCATTACCAGCACCCAACGCACGAGATAGCACAGAGCTACCGCCTATTCCAACGGCAAGTCCAATTGCGGCAATAAAAAAAGTAACTGGCAAAACAACGGTAATTGCAGAAATAGCTAATGGCCCAATCCATCGACCCACAAAAATAGTGTCAACAATCATATTTAATGACATGACAAGAATCCCAATAGAAGCTGGCACCGCTTGTTTTACAAGCAGGCTACTAATAGAGGCGGTACCTAATAGGTCTGAGTTTTTTTTCAAGAGAATTTTAGCAGGTTATCTATTTCTAATGGCTGTCATTTTTACAATTAAGTCGTTTTCTACTTCATAAATCAATACAATTTCAAACGCCTCTTTATTTCCTCTCGCTCCAGTAATAGACTCGTGATCAATTACCTTATTGTCAAACACCGTTCGTTTTAAAATAGTAGAATGTAAATTAGGCGATGCTTTAAAATATGGCTCGTAAATAGCCCGTATTTCTTTAATCCCTTTAGCCGTTTGTTTGCCATCGTTAAAATTATACATTGCTACATCATCTGAAAAAAATGACATAAACAACTCAATATCGTGAGCGTTATAAGCATCTAAATTAGCTTGCACAATTTTTTCAGCATTGCTTTCTTGTCCCATCATTGTGATTGTTGTAATAAAAAATATACCGTTTAAGAGAAATATCTTTAAACTCATTGTGACGTGTAATTGAGTGTTAAGCTATAGCCGTATCTACACCAACAATACGCCATTCCTCTACCATATTTGTGAGTACTTGTGCAAAATCGTCTCTATCATTTAAGCAAGGAATTACGGAGAACTCTTTACCACCCACTTCATGGAAAATTTCTTCTGCCTCCATTGCAATTTCTTCTAAGGTTTCTAAGCAATCACTTACAAAAGCTGGAGTAACTACGACCATTTTTTTAACGCCTGCTTTTCCCATTCGTTCAACTGTTCTATCTGTATATGGTTGTAACCAAGGGTCAAAACCTAATCTTGACTGGAATGTTGTTGAATAAGTTCCGTTTTTGAGACCTAGTTTTTTTGCAACGTTTACGGTTGTAATTTCACATTGATGACGATAACAAAACTCGTGTTGTTCGCTGCCTTTTTTAAAGCAACATTTTCCATCCATTTTACAGTTTCCATTGGTGACATCACTTTTTCTAATGTGTCTTTCTGGAACACCATGATAACTAAACAAAACGTGCTCGTAGTCAGTTTTGTCTAAATATTCTCCAATACTTTTTGATAGTACATCAATATAATCTTGACGTTT
>JALZVC010000028.1 GCA_023301205.1 Flavobacteriaceae bacterium | reverse complement strand
GATAACATTAGTTTAGCAATAGGATGTAGTATCTCTTGCCGAAAATCTTCATCATAGTCACAATTTGCCAATAAGACCAATCCAATTTTCTCTTCTGGTATAATTAATAGATAACTTCTATATCCTCTATCTCCCCCATAATGCCCAATTGTTTTCTTTGAATAAATTTCATTCAATTGAAATCCTAAACCTATATATGGATATCCACTAAAAGTAGGCTCAATCATCGCCAAATATTTAGTATTTATATCTGGATTATTTAATGTTTGTATAAAAGAAATCATCCATTTACTTAAATCTTTTGAAGAAGAATTTAGCGTGCTGCTCGGTGCATGTTCTCTAGTATAAGGATAGATTTTTCTTTCATAAACCGTATTTGTAATCCACCTTTTAGAATGTGGTGTCGTTTTTAATGAATCATTTATTCTGAAATATCTGAAATCACTATCGTCCATACCGCTTTTATTAAAAATATGCTCTTTTAGATAATCTTCAAAATTAGCGCCAGATACTTTTTCTATTAAATAACCTAATATATCATAACCTAGGTTGCTGTATTGATACTTTGAAGAAGGTGTAAAATCAAGTTTTAACGTACATCCTAAAACATATTTTTGAAGGCTATCATCAGATTGATTGTTGTTATCCCAGTGATAGTTGTTTATATCAGGTAAGCCAGAAGTATGGTTCAATAGATTTTTTATTGTTATAAAATTGACTCTATCGTCATCATATTTTAATTCCGGTATAAGGTCTACTAATTTGTCATCAATGGAACCCCCATTTTGTTCTATAAGTTCAGCAATTGCTACGGCCGTAAACAACTTACTTATTGAGGCGGTATGAAACACGGATAGTTCTGTAATCAAATTTTCAGCTTTAATGCTTTTAACACCATAACCTTTACTATAAATTATGGAGTCATTTCTAACTAATCCAATAGAAAGTCCAGGAATATTATAGGTGTTCATTTTATTAATCACAATAGAATCAACTTTGTTATTGAGTGTGTTTAACGATTTTTTGTGTTTAAGATTTTGCTTAAACGACTGCCCCGAACAAGCTTGCATAGAAAAAAGTAAAACAAAAATTATTAGTGAAAAGAGTTTGTTCATCTATATTTTGTAATTTAATAGGATTGACTAAATGAGTACACTTAAATTAGATATTGTTACAGTTAATTGCCAACAGTAGTATAAACGGGTGTAAATACGTGTTTATGATTGTTTAATAAAACAACAATAAATACGGGTGTTTAAGTGACTTATAAAGAATTAGTTGCATCCTATACTTTTATAAGAAACCAAATTATAGTAAAGCAAATATGCCTCGATAAAAACCCGCGTTGCCAGTAATTTTTTAGTCATCTTAACAACTAGCAACCCTCTGTATTTTTTAGTTACATTTGAAACCTTGTGAAATTATTTAAAAAAATACTTGGCTTATTATATCACATCTGGTTTTACTTCCTAATGTTGTTGCCTATTGTTGTTTTGTTTCCTTTTCTAGTTATTAGTGTAATGCGACAAGAATGGTATCCTCACTATTTTAAAATGGCGAGGGGCTGGGCAATTTTTGTATTATTTGGGATGGGTTTTATACCCAAAATAAAAGGAAAAAAAGAATGGGAAAAAGGGAAGTCTTATCTCTTTGTGAGTAACCATACGTCTATGACAGACATTATGTTGATGTTGTATGCCGTAAAAAATCCCTTTGTGTTTGTAGGAAAGGCAGAATTGGCAAAAATACCGCTGTTTGGGTATTTCTATAAACGCACTGTTATCTTGGTAGACAGAGGTAGCATGAAAAGCCGTAGAGCAGTTTTTGAGCGTGCGCAACAAAAAATAAACCAAGGACTCAGTGTTTGCATTTTCCCAGAAGGAGGTGTCCCCGTTGATACTAGTATTGTTTTAGACAGTTTTAAAGATGGAGCGTTTAGGCTGGCTATCGATCATCAAATTCCGGTGGCACCCTTAAGCTTTCATGATAATAAAAAACGTTTGCCATTTGATTTTTTTAAAGGGTCTCCAGGTGAGTTGCGTGTGACAGTTCACCCTATATTACCTACTAATAAATTAAATGCAGATGACCGCAAGATGTTGCGAGAACAGACTCGAGAAATTCTCTTATCTGAATTATCTAATCCTACAATATAGAAACCAAAAAGACCCTCCAATGGCGATGGAGGGTCTTCCTATTTTTGCTGCGATCTAGACTTCTCTAGATGTTAGCCAACTAAACTTAACCTAAAATTTAAAACTCAGTCCGCTATAGACACCTAAATAATAAGGTCTAAAATCTACTGAGGTATCTGTATATGGATTGAGCTGGTATTTAAACACAGGCTCAAAATTAAACTTAAACTTTTTAGATAAGTTATAACTAAGTCCCAATCCAATATTGGTGCTAAAACTTACGTCACTTAAATTATTTGCTTCTCCCAACACTTCGTTAAAATCATTAGCAGATACTGAAACTTCATTATTCCCCAGAAACAAGGTGCTAAATCCTCCTATAAGATTGACGCCTAATTTTTTATTTACCAATGCATAGGTAAGTTCGGTTGGGATTTCTGTGTAGGTAATCGATTGTGTCAA
>JALZVC010000027.1 GCA_023301205.1 Flavobacteriaceae bacterium | reverse complement strand
TAATAATAATAATACTGTGGCAAAATTATTCTTTAGTGTATATCTCAAAATTGTTGTTTTTAATTGCATCTTTAGTAATGTCTTTTTCAATATTTCTTATCAATTCTAGCTTTCTTTTATTAAGGATAATTTGCCTTAATGTAGGCGCTATAAACGAACTTGGTGTTACGTCACCTTTATTTAATTTAGCTACTACTTTATATATATATATTCCGGTCGAATCTTTTATTTCATTAAATCTTCCGAAAGTTAAATCAACTTCATTTTTATCTACAATTGGCAATACAGACAAAAGAGCTTCTTTTTTTACCCAAACAGAATCATTAAGATTTACTGCTTTAAACTGTAAGTTCATTGTTGACAACGTCGCTTTGTCTTTATCTGTATAATTTTTTAATAATTTTTTAATCTTAGTCACATTAGCATTATCAGTATCAAGGTGCACATAACGGATCTTTAACAACTCATCATTCAATAAAAAATTAACTTTATCCTTATCATACAAGTTATCTAACTCATCTTGGCTTATTATACTGTCGAGATCTCTGCTTACTAATGTGTTTTTATAGGCTTCTGTAAATAGACTCACCTTATACTGCCTCACTAATTTATTATAATTTTTCTGTTGTTCTTCTGAAATATTAATTATTGCTTGATTCATTAACAACTCCTCTGTCGCCCACTGATTAATAAAGGACGAAACTAAAATAGCACTATCCTCTTTTGAAATACTACTATCAACTAACGAAGCGATGTCGGCTTCATATAAATAGGTATTATTTACCTTAGCTACTGATACTCCATCCTTTTTTCCTTCTAATAAATCACAAGAAATTAGAGTAAGGGCAGTAATTAAGAACAAAGACAATTTCTTCATAAATTATTCTAATTGCTTTTTTAATTTTTTTAGTGCTTTCTTATTTACTACTACTTTATACGTTGCTCGTAGTTCTTTTAGCCAATCTTTCTCCAGTTGTTTCTGGTAATCACTAATCACTCTTCCTTTTACTTCTTCAAATAATTTATTTGAAGGTGAAACGATCTTTTTTACATTCACCACTACATAATTCCCGTTTTGGGCATACGCTTTAGAAAGTCCTTCTCTAGCGCTAAAACCACCAGGAAGATTCTGATCATCTAGCTCGTATTTACCACTACTTGCAATCACATTAATGTGCTTATCTGTATTTAATGCATTTTTTATCTCATCTATTGTTTTCCCGTTACTCAACATGGCACTTGCCTCCTTAATAATAACTTCTTTACTAGAAGAAATAATATCTGCATCTATACGTTTTTCCCATTGGTATTTACCCTTGTTTGCTTTATAATAATCCTGCGATCCAATAGTATCTTTTTTTGCTTTATCCCAAACATTTAATATCATTACATCAAAAATCAATAACCCATCCCTATATTCACTGATGATTGCCGCATACTCTTCATTTGTCTTTTCTAACACGTCTCTAAAAAATCGCTTTAACTGCTCTGTTTCAAAAGCTTCATACCCTTCGTCTATTATTCTTGTAATGGATTTTGCTAGTCCTCGTTTATTTTGAATGCCTTTTATGTAGGTCGCAAAATCCCCATAGGTAACTTTATAATCATCTCCTAGCACAAAAATTATTCTATCCTTTTCGGCAAAGTTTTCGTTATAATTCCAAGATTTTTTAAAAATACTATCCGTTATAAAATTCGCAAAGAAAAGTTTAAAGCTATCATCGCCTTTAAAATCATATTTTTCTTTAATTCTATCATTTACAGCAGAAGTAACTATTTTTGATCTAGACCCTTCCCCTATCTTCTTTTCGAGAACTTCTTTTTGTTCTTCAAAAGTTTCTGTTTTGTGTTTCTGTTCTAATCGCAAAATATGCCATCCAAATTCTGTCTCAAACGGTTCCGAAAGATCTCCTGGTTTCTCTAGACCATACGCTAGCTCTTCAAATTTTTTGGAACGTAGCTTTCCTTTAGAAAAACGAGTTAATTTCCCACCATTTACAGACGACCCTTTATCTTCTGAATATTGTCTTGCCAGATCTTCAAACTTTGAACCTTGTTTTAGCAATCCATTTATTTCATTAATGCGCTCTTTAGGATCAAATGTACGAGCGTCATCTTCTCTTGATGAAATCATAATATGAGAAACCGTAACATCTGGTTCATGTTCTCTTCTATCAAAAACCTTAAGAATATGATACCCAAACTGAGTTCTTATAATATCTGAAACTCCTCCTACCGATGTTTCATAAGCAGCATCCTCAAATTGATGCACCATAGTAAATGTCCCGAAGTACCCAAGATCACCGCCGCGTTCTGCTCCACCTCTTTCTTCTGTATATTCTTTAGCTAGTTTAGAAAACTGCTCACCCGCACGTGCCTTTACTAGAGCTTCTTTTATTTTATTGTATGCCTTTAAAGTATCTTGCGGAGGAGAATCATAAGAAACTAAGGTCAATATATGGGATGCTTTTACATCATATTGTCCTCGCTCATAAGCTTTTCTTGCCAAATCTGTAGTTACTTTATCTTCATAAAGATAATTGCGAGATAATTGCTCCTCGTATTTGGAAAATTCCTCCCTATAACCTTTTTTTTCATTTAAACCTGCATTATATGCAGCAGCTACCTTTAATTTATAATCAATAAAAAGGTCTAAATAACCATTTACGGTTTTTTGAGATTCATCCTGTACTAATTCTAAATTTTTTTTATAAACCCTAACAAACTCATTCGAATATACAGGCGTGTCATCAATAGTCATAATGATGTCACTTCCCTTTTGAGCGTTAGCCGTTAAAGCAACAAAAAATAAAAATAAAAATGAGGTGCGTCTTAGTTTCATAAATAATAGAAATTAGGTTTGCTTTTTAACTGCGCAAAAATAGCAAAAACCAAGCGTTAAACAAGTATCAATTGATAACGATTAGCACCTTAAAATAGCACTCAAAATTACCAAAAAAAACTGCTAGTAATTTGTAAATTACACTTGGTTAAGTAATACCTCATTCTATTCTTAAGACGTTAATAAATCACTATTGTTTCATTTTTTTAATATCTTCGGAAACATTAATTGTTCATACTATGACAGAAAGAGTAAAATTACTATGGGATTTTAAAGGTCCTAATGCTTTAAAGACAGCAGAGCATCACGTTATCCATCTTAATGAGTTTATCATTTCAGAAAAAATAGATAATAGTTTTACTAAAGTTAGCACGCTATCTAGCAATCATACTGTTGCAGAAATGATTGTTCCTAATCGCTACATGAATGATCTAAGAGCAAGACTTAAGCCTACGCGCGGCCAACTTTTTAATGAATAGTCAACTTTATTACTACCTAAGTGATATTACACTTTTTAACAACCGAAGAACATTTCAGCAAAAAACAAACTAATAAATTTTCTTTAGTTAGATACGTAACAAGAGTAAAGTATGTGCATCTCTATTATAGATTTAGTATTTTCGCACCTCCTAAATTAATCTATTATGAAATTTATTACCCCTTTATTATTATTTGTTTCAATGGCGACGTTTGCTCAAAGCAAAACAGGAACCATTGATATAGACTTTATTATTACACAAATGCCAGCAATCTCGAGCGTAAATGCTAATACGGAAGCATATGCGAAAAACCT
>JALZVC010000026.1 GCA_023301205.1 Flavobacteriaceae bacterium | reverse complement strand
CTAAGATAGTTTTCTAAACTATAAAAACTGTCTAGATGTTTATAGGGTAGTTTTGGTAATGTGTTTTGATTTAACAGGGCTTCTTTGGCTGTTTTAATAATTTCTCCTTCTTCGTTTTTAAAAATTACATTCTTAATGGTAAGGATGGAATCTAGATTGTTGTTTTCTAGAGCCTCTATTAATGAAGGGAAAGCAACATCTCCAGGGCCATTGATTATATAGTCTACAAAAGAAGATTCTATACAAACTTTATATTGGTTTGAAGCAAAGTATCCTCCCCATATAGTAATAGCATCTGGATAATTTTCTTTAATTTTTTTAGTAAAAGGAATGGCTTGTTTTAATTGCGGACCGGGCATTACGGTGCTACAGAAGTACTTAAATTGGCCAGTTTCAAAATAGGTGTTTATTTTTTCCCAAGGATCATTTTCTAAGTTTCCATCAACAAAAACAAATTCATAGACGTCGTAAATAGAAGCGCCTACTTGTAAAATAGAGTTAGGAATTCTATGTTTTCCTTTTGCACTACGCGGATTAAATATTAGTATTTTATTTTTCATGTATTCTTAACAAATATATTACCGTGTAATCTGTTTACAGGTAATTTATTAATAATTTTAATCATATTTTTTGCATTGACCCATTGGTTTAATGCGAACTTGGGGTTCTCATTTAAATTGAAATTATAGCTGGTATTTTGCTGGTTTAATAACTCAATAATTTTAATCGTATTTGTAATAAAACCCCCTGTAAATTCAAATTCAATCATTGGAATTTTAAATGATAAATGTGATAAGATGTCTAACTCGTATCCTTCTACATCTAATTTGCAAAAATCTGGAATTCCGTATATTTTAATTAATGTGTCTAATTTTTTCACTTTAACTTTCTCTACGTCATTCCATTTTAGGGTATCATTTTTAAAATAATCAATAAAATCCCTTGAAAAAGTAGCAACTTCAATATGGTTTGCAATATTTAGGTTTTTCATCTCATCTTTTGGCCCTACTGCAACGGGTGAGTAACTAAATCTTTTGTTTTTAATCTTACTTAAATATTTTAAACAATTAGACTGCGGCTCAAATGCAATTACTCGTGCTCCCAATGACAAAAATGACTTGCTTTTTGAACCTTTATTTGCTCCAATATCAAAACATAAATCATTCTTCTTTATTAAACGAGAATAGAATTTTTTCTGCCTGTACCCACTAGGAATAATAGCATTTTTAATTTTGGTAATGAGTTTAGGCATAATGTATTAAGCTATTAAAATGGATAGTACTTTGTTACTTCATTAAGCTCTTCTTTGAAAAGAGCAATTTCTGTTTCTGTTAATTCTTTTTTCCAATTTCCATAAACACCTTCTCTTAATAATTTATCCAACTGTTTATTATTTGAAGGGTTAAATTTTCTTTTTTGAAATGATTGCTTAACAATACTTTGTTTAATATGATTTTCGTTAGAAGAAATACCTAAATAAGTAAGTATTTTTTCGCTTTCAATTTTGGGATCATCAATAAGGTCTTCATATTTAACAAAGTGTATTTTGTTAGCTTGATAGGGCAAATAATGATTGTACCATGATAACTTTAACCATAAGTTTAAATTGTCATTTCCATACAAAACTGCCTGTATCATTTGCCTTTTCTTCTCTTTTCTAGAAACTAACCTACTAGAGGTTTTTTTAAGTATTGAACTTATTAGCAACCCTTCTTTTTTTGTTAGTAATTTTGGCAAAAAGCTAAAATAGTGAAGTCCCGATATAACGACATCGCGTGGGTCACGAATGATATAAATAATTTTATCAATTTTAAAAGATGAAACCTTTTCAAGGGCATCAAAACTATGATGTGATTTATAAACTCGATAATCCGAGCCTCGTTCTAAGCCTTCTCTGTAAAGTGCGTCAATGTTTTCATACCCCCAATCTCCTATTAGTGGACAAGAGACTAACTCTGCAACTAGTCTGCTGAGCCAGGTTGTCCCACTTTTAGGGTATCCAACGATTATGATGTTCTTTTTAGTCATTATTTTTAACTAATAGTAAAGATAAATAATAACTAGCTCTCCACTATTTTGAGAGCGTTATATTTAATACTATATTACAAGTATATTGTATCGTCACTATGATAAAAAAAACAGCTCTTTTCGTTATATCTACATTTGTGACATTACTTATTTGCGAACTATTGATTCAAATATTTTCCCCTCAGATTAGCGAACATGATACGATGTTTCAGGTTGAAGAAAATCTAGGATGGGAGTTTATTCCTGATAAAGAAGTACAGATAGTATATAAAGGTGGAATTAACCATACCATCAAAATAAACAAAGAAGGATTTCGTGATTCCCCTTTTAAAGAAAAGAAGGGTAGTGCTAAAATCTTGTTACTAGGAGATTCCTTTGCTAGTAATATTTCTGTTAAAGATGACGAGGTGTTTACGCAGATTATGGAAGAACAATTAAGTGACACATCAGTATACAATCTAGGTGTTAATGGGTATGGCCAAGTTCAGGAATATATAGCGCTTAAAAATTGGTTCTCAAAAATACAACCAAACTTTATTGTGGTCCTAATCTATCTTCGCAATGATTTTACAGATAATAGGGGTAAATACCCATGGTTATATCCAAGACCTACGGCTATTTTTGATACAGATGCACCAATACAAATTAACCCTCCATCTATAGCTGATTATATAGAAAAAAAGAAACTTCCTTTTTATTATAAATCCCACTTGTTCCTTTTTGTAAAGAGTCGATTAGCTTCTATACAGGCAAAGTTTTCAAAAGAGAACGATAGTTCCTATACACCTCCTGAAGTATATACGTGCAGCACTACATTTTCTGATGAGACCAAAGAAATGTATGAAATAATGGAGAAATTAATGTTAGAAATGAATCACTACGGGAAAAATAATAATACACCTGTAGTTTTTGCATTAGCACCTTCTATGTTTCAAGTAGAGGATGCTTTATGGAGGGAAGTAACACAATATGACACGTCTATTAGTTTGCAAAATAATTTTCCCAATAAAACATTACTTTCATTTGGTAAAGAAAATAATCTTGAGATGATAGATTTAATGCCGCCGCTACAGCAAGCAACCCGAAATGGTCGTAAGATGTATAATCGCGGAGAACAACATTGGACGGTTCAAGGAAATAAAGTAGTAGCTGATGTCCTTTCAGAATATTTCACAGCGTTACAATCTAGAGATCAAGACAGCTTATAGTATAGCGTATACTTACCAAGTCTTCTCAAAAGTGTCTTTTGAATATGTTCTGTCTACCGTTTTAAAAAGAGTTGCATCTGTTTTTTTAAGTTGTAAAGGATCTTTTTCTCCAAAGAGTCTTGATAATAATGCAACTGGAAAAAGGATAATAAAAAAAACAACAGATAATAAAATAGGAGGGATGATATAGCTTAATATGGTGCTTAAGCCCATCCAAGCTTCTTGAATTTTTAAAGCTAAGTATGAAGAGAGTAATCCAAGAACCCCTAAAACTATCGCAACCCATAACGCCCAGTTAAAATGACCTATTAGGTAGATTACTAGAAAACCTATTACAATAGTTAATACGGTTTTACTTGGGGTTAGTTCTTTTTTTGAAGCCATATTAAAAAAGAGAATATACAAAAGGAGCAAAAGCACTACTTCCTCCTAATACAATTAAAATTCCTAAAAGCAACAACACTATAATAATAGGAAGCAACCAGAATTTTTTACGTTCTTTCATAAATAACCAAAGGTCTTTTAGCATATCCATATTAATCATTTTTAAATGTTTTAGTCCAGACTTCTTTATTATCCCAATCTGGTTGTTCCTTTTTGTAATAGATATAATTTTCAATTACAAGAATGTCCATTTCTGTATTCATAAAGCACCTGTAGGCATCTTCTGGACTACAGACAATAGGTTCTCCGCGTACATTAAAACTCGTGTTAATAAGAATTCCCTTCCCTGTTTTTTCTTTTACATCCTGTAATAACTGCCAATACTTTGGATTGGTATCTTTATGTACCGTCTGTATTCTTGCCGAAAAATCTAAATGTGTTATTGCCTGTAAGTCGCTTCTAGTAAAATATAATTTTTCTAGTAAAGGTAGTTCATGATAATTAGAAGGGATTTCTTTTTGTACACTTCTTTTCACATTAGCAACGATTGCCATGTATGGAGAAGCTGTATTTAAATCAAAAAAGTTAGTTGCATCTGTATCTAGTACAGAAGGGGCAAAAGGTCTAAAGCTCTCACGTTTCTTAATCTTTAGATTAAGTTTTTTTTGCATTTCGATATTAGAAGGATTTCCTATAATACTTCGATTACCGAGCGCCCTGGGGCCAAACTCCATACGTCCCTGAAACCATCCTATAATTGCTCCATCTGCTATTTTTGTAGCTATTGTCTTGCTTAGTGAGTCAAAATCACTTTCCTTTTTAGTAACCGCTTTATATCGTTTATTGATACTCGTGATTTCCTTATCAGAATAATTAGGACCTAAATAACTTCCTTGCATACTATCCTTTTGAGAATTTACTTCTCGAATATTTTCAAAATACATATAATGAGCTGCAAGCGCTGATCCTATGGCGCCACCCGCATCTCCAGATGCAGGTTGGACATAGATGTTTTCAAAGAGATTTTCCCTTAGGAGCTTTCCATTTGAAACACAGTTTAAGGCAACTCCTCCCGCGAGGCATAAGTGAGATGCTTCCGTTTCCGCTTTCGCGAAAATGGCCATTTTTAGTACTATCTCTTCTGTCACTTGTTGAATCGCATAGGCAAGATTACAATGTTCTTGAAGTAACGTAGATTCTTGAGTTCTTCTT
>JALZVC010000025.1 GCA_023301205.1 Flavobacteriaceae bacterium | reverse complement strand
ACTGCAGGCTGAATAAAGTAATAAATAAATTATTTTTGCCTATGCAAAACAACGTCCTCATTCTTGATTTTGGTTCACAATATACGCAGCTAATTGCTAGACGTGTTCGAGAGTTAAATATCTACAGCGAAATCCACCCTTATAACAAAGTGCCAGAAGATTTATCTTCTTTTAAGGCTGTCATTTTATCTGGAAGTCCGTCATCTGTGAGAGCAGAAGATGCGCCAACACCAGACTTATCAAACATTAAAGGAAAATTACCGCTTTTAGGAGTGTGTTATGGTGCGCAATTTATGGCGCATAATTTTGGTGGTGAGGTAGCTCCTTCTAACATACGTGAGTATGGTCGTGCAAAACTAAGTATGATTAAAGATGATGAAGCATTATTTACTGCTATTAATCAAGATACGCAGGTATGGATGAGTCATAGCGATACGATTGCAGCCCTACCAACAGGTGGGGTTAGACTTGCTAGTACTACAGATGTGGCCAATGCAGCATATAGAATAGATGGTGAAGAAACGTATGCAATTCAGTTTCACCCAGAAGTATATCATACTACAGATGGGAAACAATTATTAGAGAATTTTCTAGTACACATAGCAGGATTAGAACAGAGTTGGACACCAGCCGCTTTTGTAGATACTACAGTTGCAAGCTTGAAGAAAAAAATAGGTGATGATAAAGTAGTTCTAGGACTTAGTGGTGGGGTAGACTCTACGGTAGCAGCAATTTTATTGCACAAAGCGATAGGGAAAAATCTGTATTGCATATTTGTAAACAATGGCTTGCTTCGGAAAAATGAATTTAGTGCTGTTCTTGAACAATATAAAGGAATGGGATTAAACGTAAAAGGAGTAGATTCTTCTGAACGTTTTATGACTGCTCTTAAAGATTTATCAGATCCAGAAGCAAAACGAAAAGCCATAGGTAATGCATTTATAGAGGTGTTTGATGTAGAAGCAACTGCTATTAAAGATGTGGTGTATTTAGCACAAGGCACTATCTATCCAGATGTTATTGAGAGTGTGTCTGTAAATGGACCTTCTGTGACTATCAAGTCGCACCATAACGTAGGTGGACTGCCGGATTTTATGAAACTTAAAATCGTAGAGCCGCTTAGAATGTTATTTAAAGATGAGGTTCGTAGAGTGGGAGCCCAGATGGGTATTGATCCTTTATTATTAGGAAGACATCCGTTTCCAGGGCCAGGATTAGCAATTAGAATACTAGGCGATGTCACTGCAGAAAAAGTAAGAATCCTTCAAGAAGTAGACGCTATCTTTATTGATGGTTTACGTAAATGGGACTTATATGATAAAGTATGGCAAGCAGGAGCGATGTTACTTCCTGTAAATAGTGTAGGAGTGATGGGAGATGAGCGTACCTATGAAAAAGTAGTAGCGCTAAGAGCCGTTGAGAGTACAGACGGGATGACGGCAGACTGGGTAAATCTACCCTATGAATTTTTACAAGAGACTAGTAATCATATAATAAACAGAGTAAAAGGCGTTAATAGAGTAGTGTACGACATTAGTAGTAAGCCGCCCGCAACAATTGAGTGGGAATAATGTTTAGTGTGCGGTTGTAGTTAGCAGTTACAATAAAATTAGAAATTACATGGAATTGCTTATTTTTATAAGCAGTAACCATTTTACTGCTCACTATTACTTTTTCTGAAGATTTGGTACAGTACTTGTTTTACCTACTGGAAATCGATTTTATAACAAATAGATATGTTGAAAAAAATTCTAATACTTCCTATTTTTTTACTGCTCTTTACAAGCGGTAATCTATTTGCTCAGCAAAAGTACAGAAGTCATATTGTACAATCTGGTGAAACCCTAGAAACCATAAGCAAGAAATATAATATTTCAGAAAGAGATATATTAAAATTAAATCCGGATGCAAAAGAAGGTGTTCGAGAAAACGCAGTTATAATATTGCCTAATGGAGTAATTGATAAGCCAAGTAATGGACTTTCTTTTATTGTACACAAAGTAAAAAAGAGAGAAACCTTATTCAGTCTATCACAGAAATACAGTGTATCTATAGATGATATTAAGAAATATAATAAAGAACTGTACGCTCGGGGACTTAATAAAAATGAAAAAATAAGAATTCCGCAAGGCATCGAAACAGCTGTCTCAGCAGAAACTATAGATACAACAACAACTGCTACAAACACAACAAGCCCAGAATCAACAACAGATAAGCACACGGTACAGCCTAAAGAAACCGTTTACGGTATTGCAAGAATGTACGGCATTACAATGAATGAACTTGTTGCGCTAAATCCAGGTTTGACGTCAGACTTACCCATTGGTACCGTTCTTAATGTGCCAGGAAAAGCAGTAACGGCTACTGCAAATATTGATGATGAGCAATATGGTTTTTACACCGTAAAACAAAAAGAAGGTTTTTACAGGTTAGAGAAAGAACTTGGATTAGCTGAAGAAGAGATTATTGCTTTAAATCCGTATGCAAAAGATGGTCTCAAAGAAGGGATGATCTTAAAAATACCAAAAGGAATTGCAGGTGTTACAGCAAGTGGTGCTGTTGCTCCTATAGATTTAAGTGCAACGATAAGTAATCGCAGTACCAAAAGAATTGCAATAATGCTCCCTTTTCAATTAGCCAAAGCAGATATGAGCTCTGATGATGCGAATGAGGAGGTGCTAAAAGGAAGTTCTGTAATGCGAGTTTCTTTAGATTTTTATAGTGGTGTAACGATGGCAACAGCGTTTTTTAAAGATAAAGGCGTTTCTACTATTGTTGATGTATATGATACAGAAGGAAAAGAGGCTACGGTATCAAGTATCATAAACTCAAACAGTTTTGAAAATACAGATGCTGTAATAGGCCCATTATTAGGCAAGACGGTATCAAGAGCAGCGGCAGATTTAAAACAACAGAACATCCCTGTTTTCTCTCCAATAAGTAATAAGGGTTTAAAAATGTCACGAAATCTTTTTAAAACCATCCCAAGTGATGAACTGCTGGGCGAACGGTTGATCAATTATATGAAACCCTTATCGGCAGATAAAAATGTTATTATTATTACAGACAATAAAAACGCGGCCGAAAAAGCAAAACTTATAGCGGCTTTTCCTACAGCTAAAATAATCACGCTTAATAAAGACAAAGGTTATATTTATGTAGCCGATTTAGATAAGCAATTAATTACAGAAAAGGACAATTGGGTGATACTATCAAGTGATAGCCCTATAACCGTGAGTAATGTGGTTCCTACGTTAGATGGTATTCCTGGTGACTATACCATTCGCCTCTTTGCAATGGAAAAGAACAATGCGTATGAGACGAATGATGTTTCTAATGTGCAGCTAGCCAATTTAAACTTCACCTTTCCATCTGTAAATAAAAGCTATGACTATAAAGCTAAAAATGCGTTTTTAGTAAGTTACAAAAACAAATATGGCGTGATGCCTAATCGTTTTGCGGTTCGTGGATTTGATGTAACCTATGATGTTTTATTGCGCTTAGCAAACGACGAAGATATTTATGCTGCGAGTTCGAGTGATTTTATGACAGAGTATATTGAAAACAGATTTAGATACGAGAAAAAAACGTTTTCGGGGTATGAGAACAAAGCACTGTATGTTTTAAAATATACAGATAAATTACAATTTGAAGTTTTAGAATAATATTTATGAGCACAGCAAAAGTTACCTACTTAGGAGATTTAAGAACAGAAGCTACGCACCTTAAATCTGGTGCCACATATATTACAGATGCTCCAACAGATAATAACGGAAAAGGAGCTGCTTTTTCCCCTACAGATACCGTAGCAACTGGTCTTGCAAGTTGTATGCTTACCGTAATGGGTATTAAGGCAAACCAGATGGAAGTATCCTTAAAAGGAGCTACCGCAGCGGTTACTAAGACGATGGCTAGTGATCCTCGCCGTATTTCAAAAATAAAAGTAGTCTTACAATTTCCTGCAGGCATTTCTAAAAAAGAACAAGTGATTCTTGAACGAACCGCAAATTCATGTCCTGTGCATTACAGTCTTCATCCAGATATAGAAAAGGATGTGAGCTTTAATTGGGGCGAATAAAAGTGGCATTATTTTAGTTATATGTTGGGTATACTTTAATTGATATTATGAAAATTTCAGCACTATTTATTATTCTATTTTCTCTAGTAGCAACCACCGTTGTTTCTCAGGAGAAGAAAATGAAATGGGATGAAACCAAACCATTAATCTGGAAAGATTTTAAAGGCACTCCAGAAAGAGCAAAAGACTATGTGGCGACAACAAATTCTGGTGTTTCCTTAGGGTTTAGTAGTCAAACTAAAAGTGGGGTTACGACCTACGAGTTAGAAGTAGGTAGTTATTTTTATCCCGAACGATCTTGGTATAGACC
>JALZVC010000024.1 GCA_023301205.1 Flavobacteriaceae bacterium | reverse complement strand
TCTGTAATTGTGTTTTGGTAATAGCTTTTATCAACTAAAAAGTCAGTTAGTAAAACTGAACTACTTTCGTAAAATGGATCTAAAAAATCTGTGGGTCCACCTAAACTTGCAACAAATTTGACGTCATTGTTAAAATCATATTTATAGGTATACTGCAATGCCAAATGTGCGCCAGCACTACTGCCAATTAATCCAAATTCGGGTTTTATACGGAATTTGTTTTGTTTTGATTTAATATAATTTATTACATTTTGAATGTCAAAAAACTGATTAGGAAAAGCGTAATGATCTTCAGTGCCCAATACATAGTTGATATTTACTATTGCGTGATTGGGGTTGTTTTCTTTTAATTCTAATACAAAATCTGTAAAGCTATTCTTATCTCCATTAACCCAACCTCCACCGTGAATCATGAGTATAACTTTGGTTTCTTGTGTTGTTCTTCCTTCGGGTAAATAAATATCAAAAACTTGTTGCTCATGTGTTCCATAAGGAACATCCAAGAGTATTGTCTGCGTAGCAAGATATTGAGATTCTAAACTTAAATTTATTTCTATTTGATCACTTAATTCTGTGTCGTTCTCTTCTATTGAACATGAAGCAGAAACAATAATAAAGAGTAATGATGTTAATAGTTTATAGTTCAAAATAGTAGGCTTGTTATCAAGGCAAAAATATGAAAAAATAAAATAAATACACACATTAAAAAATACTTACTAAACCTTTGGTTTTATGTTGCTATTTAGTTGATTTCATTAGTAATAATGATTCAATTTGGCACTTTTGTTTAAGTATTCTTTGTTTATTTCGGATAATAAAGAATTGTTTAGAAAAATAGCAGGAATAGTTCCTTTAAACGAACCAATAATTAGGGTTTTGAGTCGGATAATTAAATATGTTTTACAGGAGTAAAACATATTTAATTTAGATATGAAATTTTAATAGTATGTCATTCGGATAATTACGATAGCGTCTAACTATAAGAGCCTTATTTATGAGTTTGAAAATAGGATTGCAAACTTGAATCATGCACAGTACAAACATTCCATTTAAGTCATGTTTCCGAAGTAAAAAACTTACTCTGTAATTGTTAAATAAGTGTCTATATAACTACTTAACTGTACCTGCGTGTTTAATAAGTCTTCCTCAGACCAATCGTCACCGTGTCCACCTTCATATACATTAAAAATATGGGTGATATCCTCAGTTGTGAGTGCCGCATCTAAGGTTTGTCCATTTGTTAATGGAACCAGAGGGTCTTGATCTCCATAAAATAGTAAAGTAGGGCTGGATGAACGGGATACTTGTAAGGTAGGACTTGTAGCAACTGCTAAATCTATTCCTGGAGGATAAGCAGATGTATCTACTAATAGGCTAAATAAAATAGAAAAATTAGGATTTCCTGTATAAAATGGATCTGTAAAATCTGAAGGTCCCACGATGTTACCAACAAACTTAACAAGATTATCTGTGTCGTAGACGTAGTCGTACATCATTGATATATGTGCACCAGCACTTGCGCCTATAAGTCCAAATTCTGTATTTATTTGATAATTGGCTGCATTCTCGATGAGGTGATCTATAACTAATTGTACATCTAAAAATTGATCTGGGAAAGCAGTCTGGGTAGCTGAAGCTAGCTGGTAATTCATATTAACGATAGCGTGATCAGGATGGTTGTTTTGTACGAGCTGTAGAAAATCATTCATATCTGTTTTGTCGCCTCCTATCCAGCCTCCACCATGTACTAGAATGACCACCTTTGTTTTTGTAGTAAGGCGTCCCAAAGGTAAGTAGAGGTCATAAACCTGTTCGTCGCTTTCTCCATAAGAGACGTTTAATTGTGTTTCTGCTGTTAATGCGGCTACTTCTTCTTCCGCGGTATCGTCTACACCGTCGTCAGAGGAGTCACAAGCAACAAAAGAAATACTTGCCAAAAGTAAAACAAAAAATAGAAATTTGTTAAAACGCATAGTTGATAGTTTTATATAACTAACGCAATAATAAGACCTTTACGTATTTTTGCAATACTATTTCTGAACTATTAATACTTATTTGTATTATTAAATTCAATTTACATTACTATGGCAGAGTTTATAAAAATATACGAAGAGAATCCTAATGAGAAGGATATCAATCGTGTAGTTTCCATTCTCAAAAAAGGCGGATTGGTTATTTATCCTAGTGATACGGTGTATTCATTAGGCTGTGATGTAACTAATAAAAGTGCCTACGAACGTCTAGCGCAAATAAAAGGTGTAAAGCCAGAAAAGGCTAATTTTAGTTTTGTTTGTGAAGATTTAAGTCATCTTTCAGATTATGTAAAACAAATAGACGGTGCCACGTTTAAGTTGCTGAAACGTGCTTTACCTGGACCTTATACCTTTATTTTACCCAGCAATAATAAGTTGACAGGCTATTTTAAAAAGAAAAAAGAAGTGGGTATAAGAGTGCCAGATAACCACATCACCCAAGCTTTAGTCAAGGCATTAGGCAATCCTATTGTATCTACCTCCATAAAAGATGAAGATGATGTACTTGAATACACTACAGACCCAGAACTTATTTTTGAAAAATGGGGTAAACTCGTAGATGTAGTTATCGACGGTGGTTATGGTGATAACGTAGCCTCTACAATAATAGACTTGACCAGTGGTGAACCTGTGTTAATAAGAGAAGGTAAAGGCAGTTTGGAGATTTAATTTACTTATTGGTTAACAACAGAGAAACCGGTATGGATATTACCAGTTTCTTTGTCTACAAATAATTTTCTTTCCTTAACCGTTCCGTGACAAGTACTTTCCGAGCAAAAAAGAGAACCGCCTGCAAGTCTTACAGATACAGTATTTTCATTATGCGTAATATCCCATACATTGCCCAAAATGTTAACCTTGGCTATTTCAGAAATAGGAAATTTATTATCTGATACGATCATTCGATTATCGTTTTTTACAAGATCCCAATATTCATTATAACTTGGGAGTCTTTTGTTTGCCCAATTACAATAGGCTAATGCATCATTATAGCTCACTTGGGTAACCGGTAGCGTTTCAGAAGAAACTTTATGAATTCCGTCGGGAACTTTCCAATTTGCCTGATCCACTTTTTTAAAATTATAGACATCAATCTGAACGATGGACCATCCATATTTTTCAGCATCCGTCACGTAATTGGTTTCAGTTACAAATTGCTCAAATTCGGCATAGGATACTGGTACTAATACGAGTTCCTTTTGCTTACAGGAAGACATTAAAACTAAAAGCAGCAGCATGTATTTAAAATTATTCAATGTCAACAGGTTTTGCTTTTTTCCAACCACCAACAAGTTGCATAGACAGACCTTCGATTACTGTTTTAAGTGATTTTTCTTCGGAAATATTAACGGTTTCAGACGGGTCATTTTTCCTATCATACAATTCTATGTCTTTTAATTCACCTCTAGTTCCGGTTTTAGGATCCCAAGAATACCATTCGATGTAGTGATACGCTTCTGTATTTATCGAGTAGCCCATATATCTATTTCCATCTGCTGAAACTTTGGGTCTACGATGAAATTGACTAAATGCGGCATCTTTCCACTCGCGTTCAGGGTCTTTAATTAAAGGAACAAAACTGGTGCCTTGCATATAGTCTGGAACGTCGATACCAGCTATTTCACAAAGTGACGGAAACATATCTATCAATTCTGTTATCTCAAAGGTCTGCGCACCTCGATTCTCTTGATTTGGGTATCGAATAATCATTGGCACTTCAAGATCAATATTATAATTTGTCATTTTCCCCCAGCTATTATGGTCACCCAACTTCCAGCCGTGATCTCCCCAAACTATGATAATGGTGTTTTCGTAAATTCCTATCTTTTTCATATGAGCGATAAGATTACCCAGTAAGGCATCTACATAGCTAACACTTGCGTAGTACCCGTGTTTTAAAATACGTGTTGTGTCTTGACTCATGCGATACGACGATTGCGGGTGGCCAATGTGGTTAAAACCATCATAGTGTCGCAATTCGTACATAGAATTCATAGTCCAGCCCGGTGCATTTTTAGGCACCTTAGGGTTTGCAGCCAGCGGAATTTCTTCTGGGTCGTACATGTCCCAATAATTTTTTGGCGCCGTAAACGGTAGGTGTGGCCTAAAATATCCCATCCCCATATAAAATGGCGCATCTGTTTTAGCGAGGCGCGTAAGTGTCTTTTTTGCCAGCTCGGTTTGCGCACCATCATAGTACATCGTATCATGAACTGGAGCCGCTTCCCAAGCAGGGCCTGTATTCCATCCATCTGCGTACCGTACAGGTCTTAATTTTAATAAGGAATCTCTTTTAATAACTTGTGAGCGACTGACGTCTTCGTTAATATAAAATGTTTCGCCATCCCTTTTTAACCAGTCTGTTTGCTTATATCGCTCAGGACGTAAATCTGGTTCATCCCAAGAAATGGAGTCTGGCATATAATTATGAAAAATCTTTCCTAAGTTAACGGTATGATAACCAAACTTTGAGAAGTACTGAGGCATGGTTACCGCATTAGGGTTGATATCACGAAACTTATCTCCTAGATGCCAAACACGGGTAGAATCTGGACGTACACCTGTCATTAAACTTGCTCTTGATGGTGCGCAAACGGCTACTTGTGTAAATGTCTGTCTAAAGGTCATTCCTTCCGAAGCAAGTTGGTCGATATTAGGTGTGATGGCTATGGAGTCCCCGTAGGCACCCAAAGTGGGCTTAAGGTCATCAATAGAGATAAACAGGACGTTAGGTTTTATAACCTCCTTCTTTGGAGTATTACAACTAACTATAGTGATAAGAACGATTAGCAGTACCCCGTATAAAGTGTATTGTTGTTTCATTCTCTGTGCGCTTTTAAGTTTTGTAGATATTTAATAGGTGTTCAAGTTACTATTTATTTTTTCTTTTAAATCTGTTCTCAGTTGGGCTTGGTCGGCATATTTTTTCCAAGATTTTATGGTGGCGTTAATAGCTTCAATAATTTCCGCTCCTTTTTTAATACTGTTGTCTTTTGCTAGGGTCATCAAATCTTCCTTGTTTATCCCTATTCGCTTTCCATTTACACTTAGCGTTTGTTTGTTTACCCAATGATTGCTTGGGTCATAAGAGAAACACAGATCATAGGCTGGTGCTAATCTCCATTGTTCATTCTTCTTTAAATTGAATGATTAATCATTCAATCATAATTGTTTTGTTTTTCATTTTCAGCATAAACTACAACTCAAATACATCTCTAATTTTTCCAATTTTAAATCCATTTTCAAGCACGAGTTGGCTTTCTGGGCTATGGGGATCTAGCAATGGGTTGGTGTGGTTAAAATGGATAAATATTATTTTCTCCTTATCTTCTTTGCTCAACCCTTTAAATTTCTCAAAACTTTCTATGACAAAGGGATGTGGGATTTCGCTAATGTCTCTATTATTCATTTCTTCACCACTGTAAAAAGTGGCGTCTAAAAAAGCGTAATCCACCTTTTGTACTTCAGCAATAATATTTTTACCCCATTTATCCCATTTGTCAACATCCGGGATAAACAAGGCACTTTTATTTGGACCTTTAATTTGATAACCAACAGCTTCAGAATACTCGTCCCTATGCGGCACTAATATAGGCGTCACTTTTATAGAATTTGATAAGCGAACTGGAGTCTCGTTTTCCATGGTGTGCAGTACTACATTCTTTCTTTTTACAAGTTGTTCCCAAGGTCCATTTTCAGTAAGAAATCTTTCCATTTTGGGCATCACATAGAGCGGTAGGTCTTTTGCATCCATCGCTTCTTTTCCTAGAAACATTAAGCCTGTATAATGCCCAATATGAGCGTGGGTTACAAAAATGCCATCTGCTAATTCTTTATCGCTTTTTCTTTCATATTGAGTGAGCATTCTCATCTGAGCTCCCATATCTGGAGTAGCTTCAAATAGGTAGGTTTTATCATTTTCTGTATCGATTAACCCTAAAGAAACTACTTTTCTATCTTCATCAGGATGTTCAAATAGCGCAGCGCAGCAGTCTTTTTTACAACCAATTTGAGGTGAACCTGCATCTTGTGCCGTCCCAAGAATAACGATAGATGTCTTGTTTATGCTAACTATTGGACTCGGTTGGTGCGCTTCCTCTGGTTTCGTTTTTTCAGCACAAGAAGTGATGATGAAAACTAAAATTAGTAGTAGATACCTGTTCATTTTCCCATTTTATATAGTACTAAGCACTGGTGGCTACTTAGATGTGCGATTAGGTACCGAATTTAGTAAATAAAAACCAAACCTGCCTGCCGCGAGAAAGGTAGAAAAGCTGTTTGTGTCCTATTGCAGTTTAAGTTAGGAGCTATTAGATCTATTATTTTTCAATGAATAGTTCATTAACAGGGTTTTTATCTCTAAAAAGAGCAATAATCAAAAATGTACTGTTGTATTTATGACCATCTTTGGTATTGTTATTGAAACCTTAGTTAAAGAATAAAGGTGAAACAATCTGTCAGGTTTTACTACTTTTTGTTACTAAGCAGATGGCATCATAAAAAATAGCATTTTCAAAAAACATATAAAAATGAAACATTTACAGAAAACCAGTGTACTATCAATCGCGTTATTCCTTTTCTCATTTGTCTTGATTACAGAAGCACGAGCACAACAGAAAGTTTCTGTGCCAAGTCCTGGTGCATTAGGGGATAAATATACTCCAACTCAAATAGATTTTGCATCAGAAGATGGTTTGCTAATTTGCGGAAACCTTTATGAAGTAGGTAAAGACAAACCTGTGATCTTATTAATGCATCAAGCAGGGTATAATCGCTTTGAGTATGCAGATATCGCACCAAAATTGAATGAAATGGGCTTTAATTGCTTAGCAATTGACTTACGCTCTGGTGGTAAATTTGACGGAAAACCAAATAGCACTAATACTAATGCAATAGCAAAAGGGTTGAAACCTGTATTTATAGATGCCCAGCAAGATGTTAGAGCGGCAATAACTTTTTTAAATAAAAAGTATACTCAAAACGTAATAATTTGGGGGAGTTCTTATACATCTAGTTTAGCGCTTTTAGAAGGAGCAGGTAATGCCCATGTAAAAGCGATACTAAGTTTTAGTCCTGGAGATTATTTTGGTAAAACAAGACCATCATTAGCTACCGTTTTTGCAAATATTGATAAACCTTTTTTTGTAACATCATCTCAAGCAGAAGCTAAAGCGATAACCGCTTTAAGAGGCGATTCAAAATTAAAGACAAACCAATCTCAATTTATTCCTGTATCTAATGGGTATCACGGCTCACGTGTACTCTGGGAAGGGCAAACAGGCGCAAGCGAATATTGGGCTGCTGTAACGGATTTTTTAAATGAGGTTAAGTAGTTATTTTTGGTAACGATTTTTTTCTGTCAGAGTGATATGTAGGTTACTCAAATTTTATTATTCCCTAACTAGAATAAAAACTAAAACACGCCCTTTTAAGGGCGTGTTTTAGTTTTTATTTTACAAAATTATAGCCTTATGCAATGGTCACCTTTGTTTTAATCTGGCTTTAATTATTTTTTAAATTCTAATATTGAAATAGCATCTTTTACTGTTTTTCTTATTCTAGATTCATTTATAATTTATATCATTAAATAGTGACATACTTAAAATAGGGCTAACGATACTCTTTATATTACGTTTATAGCTGCTACTATACAATTCTGATATTTGTTAATCTGCTTTATCTTTTCAGTCCTTTTAAATTTTTCTACTTCTGAAACAGATACATCCTCTTTAGCGTCTTTACCAATATATAATTCAATACAGGAAATTGGGGTGAGACTAGAGAAGCGCAGATAGCTAATCGTTTAATCTATTTTTGTTTTAATGTGAAAAACGTACACGAAATGAACCCTTTTGCATTACTTTTTGAGTGATTGTATTATACTGTACTGATAGTTGAGTACTTTGTGTTGGTATAAATGAGTAAGCTATAATTTTGAGTGACGATGAATAAATTAGATTATTGTATTTCATTAAGAGAAAAAGGTCTTGATTCAATCGAAATAAAAAAGAGATTAAAAGCGGAAGTTATGGAAGAATCTCAAATTCAGTATTATTTTAAAAAATCGGATAACATCTTTTTAAATCAGTTAATTTGTAGGCTTCCCCTTTTTAGGGAAGCCTACAATCGCA
>JALZVC010000023.1 GCA_023301205.1 Flavobacteriaceae bacterium | reverse complement strand
GGGATGGAGATTATGGAGGAATAGCCGGTTGGAGTGATGACAACGCTGCTATTACAGCTGAGGCAAAATCTTATGAACCTAATGAGTACGGACTATATGATATGGCTGGTAATGTTGCAGAATGGGTAGCAGATACCTATAGGCAAGAAATAGACGATGATCGTAATGACTTTAATTATTACAGAGGTAATGTATTTACAAGAGATAGTTTAAATGCTGAAGGGAAAGTGGTTATTGCGACAGTAAATTCTATTGTGTATGACACCTTACCAAATGGTAAACTTTTGGCGACAACATTACCAGGAGAAATCTTGCAAGTACCTGTTCATGACGAGGATGTTTATTTAAGGATAAATTATGAAAGGAGTGATTTGCGTAACTTCAACAATGGTGACCGTATATCAAGCAGGTATTTAAGTGACGATGAAACTGATGAATCAAATCTTGCGAGCGTCGAGAAACGCATGTATAACAGTCCTTTACAAAATGTAAACATCGACGAAGACCAGAGTGTTGACAGAAGCATAGATAAGAATATAAAAAGAACAACACTAATAAGTAATGAAACTAAAGTGATTAAAGGTGGTTCCTGGCGTGATCGAGAATATTGGTTAGATCCATCAGAACGTCGCTATCTTAATCAGTACGCATCAACAAATTATGTTGGATTTAGATGTGCCATGTCTAGGGTAGGCTCTAAAAAAATTGGTGATAAGAGACGTACTATGAAATAGGCTTATTTAAGAGTTATACGACTTTTCCTGATATTGGTATGGGGATGTTTACTTCGAAAAATGTATTACTTGTATCGGTTACAATATCATTAGTTTCACTGTTCAGTGTCGTTTTCTCATAATTCTTTTTATTAAATCAAGAAAACCTTGAGCGTATAAAAATGCTTAAAAATTATAAATTTAGATTTCTTCAATCATTAAATATTTAATTAATTGTTGTAAGTTGATTATTCGTTTAAAAACTATTAATACTTATGTGTACAGTAACTATAATTCCTAAGGGTGAGAATGATTTTGTGCTAACATCTAATAGAGATGAAGCGCCTAAAAGAATACCCCTTGCTCCAGATTTTTATACTATAAATGAAACTAAAGTTTTATTCCCAAAAGATGTGCTTTCTGGAGGAACTTGGATTGGTTTAAGCGAAAAAAATAGATTAGTTTGTGTGCTTAATGGTGGGTATGTGATTCACAAACGGAAACCTGAATATCGAATGAGTAGAGGCGTGGTAGCAAATGATATTATGACGTCAAATGTGTTAGAACCAACAGTTGAGAACTACGATCTTCAAGACATAGAGCCTTTTACTATGGTGATAGCTGATTGGAATACCAATTTAAAATTTTATGAATTGGTTTGGGACGGTGTAACAAAACATTTTACCGAATTACCTTTAGCACCAAAAATATGGTCGTCTTCAACGTTGTATTCTAGCGATATGCAAAAAGAGCGTTTACAATGGTTTAATACCTTTAAAAGTGATAATAAAATGGATGCTAGTTCTTTGCTAGAATTCCATAAAACTGCAGGAGGAAAAAACGATGAGTATGGAGTAGTTATGGATCGTGGGTTTGTTAAAACTACTAGTATCACACAAGTCGAGAAAAGTGGCGGTGTGACAAATATGAAATACGAAAGCCTCTTAAATAACATGGTCACTTCAAAAGAACTCGAAACTTCTCAACTACTAAATGAGGGATAGTGATTTTATAGGACAACACTAGAATAGATAAATTTTCAGAAAGAATACAGAAATGAGCTATGGTTATCAAATACCATTGTAAATTTCATATTGAGAGATGTATTTTAGTATCGTTTTTGGATTCATATAACGTTCGTTCTCTTCAGGTCCTGATTCTGTATCATTATTTGTAGCACCTTGCCATTTGTCTATGTTTAGCGCTTGTCTTACATAGGCACTCCAATCTAATAACTGATAACCTAGTCCGTATTCAATAGCAGATCGATCTGTATTGAATTCAAATTCATCTACATATTTTGAATTAAGAATTTTAAAACCTAAACCTAGTAATTGGAAAGTACTTCTGTCTTTATAATAGACTATATGGCCTAATTCGTGCCCAATTACACCAACTTGTGCATTGTACGGAAGGTTACTAAATAAGATGGGATTTAAATAATCTACAGATTCTGTACTAATCGTTATAATATAAGTTCGACGTTTCTTAGATTTAAAAATACTGAAAATTCGAGGGCGCGCTGATAGGGGTGTTTTTGTCTTACGAAGTTTAAAAATTATTTTCGTATCCTTTAGTTCAGGATAAAATGAAAGCGCTGTTAAAACTTGTTTTTCAACGCTTTTCGGGATTTCTTTTTTAGCGCCAAATTCTAAATGTTCTAAAGAATTATATTCTTGTTCATCAAATGTTTTAACTACTTGTTGCGCGATTGTTTTTGTGCTCAAAAAAAGAGTTATTATCAATAAAAAACAAAACCATTTAGAATGATATACTTTTGGTGGCATACTGATTTTAAGCTATAGTCCGAATTTATATTGTATCGAAAGACTACCTATAAAATCTTGAGCGACATCTCTACCATTGGTGATAACATTTATTTCTCTTCCAAAACCGGCAGTCATACCAATTTGAGAATTTGAGTCTTTTAAATTAATAAAATATCCGCCTTCTAGCCAGGGTTGTAGCACCCATACAGTACTAGTTCCAGATACTTCATTTGGTTGACCTATATCATTTTCATAATCTATCCATAAATTATAGACATCAGTATTAAAGGCTACCATAAAATTTCCTTTCTCATTCTTAGTAGGGAAATATTTTCTATAACCAACTGTACCTCCAACACCAAAACCATCCTCTTCATCATTTTCGTCACTAAAATCTTGACGGTCTATAATATTTACGCCTAGCCTATAAATAAAAGAAGCATTTTCCGAGACATAATGCTCATAATTTATAGTTGGTATTATTCCCGCAGGATACACTTGAACAGAGAAGCCTAAGTAATTTTTCACATATTCTTCATTATCATTTTGCGTTTGTGAAGATGCTGCAACGGTTACAAATAATAATAGTATCCCTAGGATAGTAGATTGATTTAACTTCATTGTCTATGGTTTTAGTTATCAAAGATAACAGAATTAATGCATTAATTTTAAATGTTGTTCAAGTACACTATTCGCTTTAATCATTGCTTTTCCTTCTTTAAAGCTCAAATAATGGTGTCCTTTTTTCTTATTTGTAATGCTAATTTTATAGAGTAGTCCCCAATGTTTAATTATTTCTTTCCAAGCAAAAAATAAAGAATGTTTTGGGTCGTATATATGTGTTGGTTCACTGCCAGCACCGTTAATCTCAATAATAGAGAAATTCATTCCCTCCCCTAATTCTTCAAAAGAGGCATGCCTAATATCTAATCTTCCAAAATAAAAGTTAGGGAGTTTACTACATATTGTGTGGATAAGATTTTCTATTTTTTTGGTGAGTTTGTCTGTGTCGTCTATAAATTTAGCACCTCTAGTATGACTGCCAAAAGGCGTTAATATAAAATTTTCGTCTTTTTTTAGTACGGTCTCTAACACTTTCCCGTGTTTTCTTTGTAAAGAAGCAAGTTTAAGGTGGCTCCTTGGGTTTTGTTTTATTAATTGAGTTATAGTGTTTTTACCATTTCCAATAACCGTTAAAAATTCTTTAGACACAATGCCAGTTACACGACCTATCTTTTCATTTGGATGGCGAACATAAAAAATTCCTATTTCATTTGGATACTCAATAAGTTCTTGAATTAGAAAATCGCTTGAAATCTTTTTTATATAGGACGCTAGTTCAGCTTTGTTTTGTACTTTTTCTACACCAAGCCCTTTTAGGCCAATGTCAGGTTTAACAATAAAAGGAAAGTTGATTTTCGCATCCATTGCAGCTTTAAAAGAATAATCAATAGTAGAGCCGTTGTTTATTAACAACGTTTTCGGGATATATTGGGGTGGAATAGTATCATAGATTTCTTTTTTTGACTCCATAGCCATGCCTCCATTTTTAATAGAAGGATTGGCAGCATTAAAGAAGAAGAATGAGCGTGCTTTTAACGCATAATAAAACCAAACAGGAAAAATGGGATAATATATAGCTTGCATAGGCCAATATTCCCAATGAGCTATTCTGTGAAAAAATAATTTTAAAGAGGCCATATTATATTTTCGCTATTTTTTAACAGCCTCGTTTGTCATATTGTGTTTTTTAAATTTTACTGTTGAAGGTGCTACTCCAAAAGTTTCACACAATAAAATATCAGTTAATTGTACTACACCAACTTTTATTAAAGCCTGGTGATGTATAAGATGTTCTAAATTGTACATAACCTCTCTATTATAATTAGAGGTAATAGATACATCACGGCCTTCTAATTCATAAATTACTTTAAGTTGCTTATCAGGTTGTACAAGATTCTTTTGAATATACTCTAATTGTTCAATAGCGAAACTCAGATCTTCCTCAATTCGCTTATTTCTTTTGCGCTTATCGTAATAAACTTGTTCGGTAGTATACCCTTCTAGAAGACATTGATATAATTCAATAACGTGTCTAGTGTGCTGACCAATTGACGTGTTTGATAGGGTGTCGCAGGACTGAGAGAAGCAAGCCTCTGGAAGCTCTAACAAGACCTCTTTAAATTGTTCTATAGTTTGAATTGAAGAATTAAACATAATATTTATTGAAATTTTAATTTTAAATGTTTTTTATAAAAAAGATATATTAGATACACTGCAAAGGCCAAATATAATAAAGTTAACATTACGGTGATTATATAGCGGTATTCTTGATAACTGTTATAAATGTAATTCCCAGCATAAATATAAATTAATAAGCCCATCATAGAACCTAGGCCAATTCCAATTATATAAAAGGCACGATTAGTAAACGTATCATCTAGTCTGTTCTTATTAATTAGTACACGATTCCATCCCATCCAGAACGGAATATGCATTGGATTTAAAATACTCAACAACAATCCTAGTAAAAATGTAGATTGTATTGCTGGAAATATATTGACAGATGCATTAAGGCTTGGATCAGCATCTAGCGATATATAGCTGGAAAATGCCAAGTACAATAATAATGCAATAGCTAAAGGGAATAAATAAAATGAAATTTTACCATTTAAATTAATTCTTTTGGCTCCGATTAATGTTATTCTAACCAAAACTAGTTCTACTAAAACAACAGCAAGTGCAAATATAAATGCATCACCCACGCTTTTTGAAGCAGCAATCTGAAAAGCTGTTATTGTTAACGTTCCAACAGGAAGCGTACCTAGAAAGCTTATTAGCAGTCCAAAAATAAATATAACAAAGTATCGCTTCATAGTTTTAGGAATAAATATAACTTTAACTAAGATCTATTTAGATTTTTTATCATATAAATAATTTGAAACTATTTTTCGTTTTTAACGTTTTCCCAATTTTCATCTGCTTTCCTTTTAAAGTCTTCAGGTGTTTTAAGCCAGGAATTTAATGTGTTTGTGCCCCACGAGTTATAAAATAGAAACAGTTTTCCATCACGTATTTCATACGTTTTTGGATTTATTGATACTTTTTCAGCAGTAACTCCCATTGCATACGCACACCAACCTCCATATTGAGGCACATACATTTTAGGGTTATTATTAAAAGTCTCTAAGTTTTTTTGAGACGAAAATTTAAATTTAACACCATCATAAGTAGCTACATATTTAGTATTACCTTTTTTCGCACTATTACTAAAATAGGCTACAATATCGTATCCTTCAGCGATAAATTCATCATGAATATTGTAATCGACCGACTGCGCATTTGCCACTAATCCAACTGTTAAAAATAGTAATAAATATAACTTCTTCATTTTACTTATTTTATCGATACTACCTTGTTTAATCTCATAATAACAAATGGTATGCCAATATAAAAATGTAAGTCGTTGCAAAACGTATTTGCTGTCAAATTTATATATAAATATTGTTCTTTCAGAGTTGAAGTAACTTAATTTTAACAAAAGGAATGGGTCCCTTTAATTAATCATATGTCTCTAGAGAAGGATAATTTCCAAAAAACAGGAATTAATCCAAATTATAGTATCTTTGACTTGTGAATTTTAAGACAGAAAAATATACGGTTATTGATGTGGAGACCACGGGAGGTGTTAGAAATGGTAGGATGACAGAGATATGCATCATTACTATAGAGAATATGCAAATTACAGATATCTGGTCGTCTTTAATTAATCCTGAGTCCTATATACCAAGTAACATCACAGCGCTTACTGGTATTACTGACGAAATGGTCGCAGATGCACCAAGATTTCACGAAATAGCAGAAATCATAGAAACGAAAACTAAAGACGCAATTTTTGTAGCACACAATGTTAATTTTGATTTTGGTTTTTTAAAAAAGGAGTTTGGTCTCTTGGGTGAAATTTTTTCTAGAAGGAAGTTGTGTACCGTACGCTTATCAAGGCAGCTAATCCCCGGGTTACCTTCGTATAGCCTAGGTAAGTTATGTAGATCTGTTGGTATTTCACTAAAGGATGCACATAGAGCAGAAGCAGATACCCGAGCAACCACAACATTGTTTTTAAAATTACTGGAAAAAGATGGAGTTGACGACTTTACGGTGTTTTCTAACTTTTTAAATAAAGCGTCAAGAGAGGCAACATTACCGCCGCACATTAATTCAGATGACTTTAATAAATTACCATCTACTGCAGGTATCTATTTATTTAAAGACAAAAAAGGTAAAATGCTATACGTAGGTAAAGCAAAAAATATTAAAAAAAGAGTGCTTTCTCACATTTATGCAAAATTTCAGAAATCAATTGATATGTGCGCAGAGACACATCATTTAGATTTTGTAGAAACAGGAAACGAA
>JALZVC010000022.1 GCA_023301205.1 Flavobacteriaceae bacterium | reverse complement strand
TTTTTTAAACCGTTTAAAATCATCCGGTAAATGCCAGACTAAATCGTTGTCTTTACCTAATTCGTTCTTCTCGCCAGCGGCGGCAATCATTGTAATCATCTTTATTCTGGAAGTTGGTTGGGGTTGTTTTTTTTTGCTTCGGAAATTTTAGGAACATCACCCTTTGTCATATCTTTTAAAGCCTCTTGTTCTTTTGCAATCTTATTTTCTTTTACAACAACCTCATTTAGAGCTTGTTTCTTTAGTTCTGCAAAGCGTACTTCTTGTTTGGCTTTTAGTTTTTCTAATTGTCTGTCTTCCCATTCTTTGCCCATAAATTTGTTTGTGATAAACACGTTAAAGAGATGAATGATTAAAAAGAATACCCAAATGATAATTGCCCAAACAAACCAGTCTGGCATTAATATCTCGTGCCCCATTTTTAAAACGGCATCTAAAACAATAAATAAAATAGAACCTGCAAGAAAGAATACAAAATGACGCATAAGTCCTTTTTTCTGAGCGATGCGTTTACGTGCATACTCGTATTGTTCTCTAGATTCTGAATCTATTCTTTCAGTATTTTTACTTTTTGAAAACATAGTTGGTTATCTTTAACTATTGTAAAAATACCTAATATTTAGGAGCAACGCTATGTACTTATGGAAGATTTAAAAATTGAATTCCCAGCACTTAATAAGCAAATTTACTTAAACACAGCTAGTTCTGGCTTGATGTCTAGATCACTTTTAGACTGGCGACGTGCTCATGATGAAGATTATTTGAATAAGGGTGTAGATTTTGTAAAACGTCAACGTATACCGGAAGATGCAAGGGAGAGTGTTGCAAGATTGTTTTTTGCTAATAGTACAGAAACGGCATTAATCCCTAATTTCTCTTTTGGTTTTAATAGTGTAATTGATGGTTTGTCTAAGGGGCAAAAAGTGTTATTGCTTGAAGATGATTACCCATCTTTAAGATGGCCTGTTGAGACAAGAGATTTTGATATTTGTTATGCTAGTATTGATGAAAAGCTTGAAGACAATATACTGAGGGCTGTTGAAAAACATAAGCCAGATATTTTTATGTTTAGCATTGTACAATGGCTTTCTGGGATTAAAATTGACTTTAAGTTTTTAAAAGAACTAAAATCAAAATACCCAGATGTATTGTTGATCGCAGATGGCACACAATATATGGGTACAGAACCTTTTAATTTTGAGTATAGTGCGATAGATGTAATTGGGGCAAGTTGTTATAAATGGTTGTGCGCAGGTTTTGGTAATGGGTTTATGCTAATTAAAGAAGCGGTGCAGGATCGTATTTTTCCTAAAACTATAGGTTTTAATTCTGCAGATACTTTTGAGAGTGCTCCTTCTAACACTCGTTTTATCAAACATTTTGAACCTGGACATCTTGATTCTTTGGCTTTTGGGAGCCTTGACCAAGCAATCAAAAAAACAGAGCGAATAGGAATCGAGAATATTTCCGAAACTAATAAAATGCTTACTTTAAGAGCGTCACAAGGTCTAAATGAAAAAGAACTTCTTGCTCCTGGGCTCTTAAGTAGAGAAAATTTTTCGTCAATAATAAATTTTAAGGGAGATCAAAAGTTGTATCAAAAATTAATGACCCAAAATGTAATGTGCTCCTTGCGAGGAGGCGGTATTAGGGTGAGTTTTAATTATTATAATACAAGAGATGAGGTAGATCAACTCCTTGCTTTGATAAACTAAAGCTTAAGAGTTGATCTTATGGTTTTCTCAAAAATCACTAAATAACAGTTTCCTATTCTGAAATTTCAACACCTTTCCAGAAGGCTACAGAGCCTTCAATAGCCTTTGCGGCATGTGATGTTTCTGGATAGAACCAAGCTGCATCCTTGTTTAAAGCTCCATCTACTTCTAAAGAATAGTAAGAGGCTATGCCTTTCCAAGGACAATTGCTTTGTGTGGCACTACTTTTAAAAAATTCTTTCTTTATGCTATCTGCAGGAAAATAATGATTGTTCTCAATAACAACGGTGTTGTCACTTTCTGCGATTATTTGCTTGTTCCAAATTGCTTTCATAGTAATAGTTTTAATTTTTAAATATTAGGTGACGCTATAAGAAAGAATCACTTTGTAAATACATAATTTTTATAATATGCTTTAGAATCCGTAAAATCTGTTGCTATTTTTAATCCAGATGCTGAAGCTAGCCAATGCACAATCTCATCATCATATTTTTGAGAGATTTCTGTGTGTATGGTTTCCCATTGCCTGAAATTTATAGTAAGGTCAATGGCTTCAATAGTCACTTCTTGGGCTTCTGTAGCAACCAGGAAACTTTTTGCAGTTCCAGTTTCTGGGTCATAAACTTCCCAGTGTTTAAAATTTTCTGGGTTAAAATTTCCGCCCAGTTCGCTGTTAATACGGTGTAGCAAGTTTTTGTTAAATGCTGCTGTGATTCCTTCAGGATCGTTGTAAGCATCTATAATTGTTTGCGGATTCTTTTTCTGGTCAAGACCCATAAAGAGCAGGTCACCTTTATTCATGGTGTCTTTTAATTGTGTCAAAAACTCAATGGCGCGAGGGTGTAGCAGATTCCCCATATTAGATCCAAGTACTACAATTACTTTTTTTCTAGCGTTAAATTGCTTTAAACGGTCTAGTACCTCAAAGTATTCTCCCTTTTCTGCATCAACGGCAAGATTAGGGATTTCTTGAGCTAAAGTTTTAGTAAGATCATCAATTGCATTCTGGCTTATATCTATAGGTTTATAAACAAAGTCTGCATTTTTGGCAACGAGATGTTTTAGTAACACTTTTGTCTTTTTACCGTCTCCTGCTCCTAGCTCAATAAGGTCAAAACCTTCTTTTTCTTCAAATAGTGCTGCAATTTCTTCTGTGTGAAGTGATAAGATTTCAAACTCACAATCGGTTAAATAATAAGACGGCATAGCCATAATATCTTGAAAAAGCTTATCGCCTTTTTTATCATAGATATATTTTGACGAAAGGTATTTAAGATCGCTTGTCAAGCCTTCGTAAACTTCTTTTTTAAATGGCGTGTTTAGTTTTTTTACTATTTCAGTAGTCATTATCTTGTTAGTCTTATGCCGGTGAATTGCCAGCGCAAATTGGTTTGAAAAAAGTTTCGGTAGGTAGGTCGAGTGTGATTTGAGGGTGTTGCAATAGAACCTCCTCTTAATACTTTTTGATTGACCATAAATTTACCATTATATTCCCCTAAAGCTCCGGGTGGTTTTTTATAGTCTGGATAGGGGAGATATGCGCTTTCTGTCCATTCCCAACGCTGCCCCCAGTTAAATTTATGTTGTGATGCTTCCCACTCAAACTCAGTGGGTAAACGGCAGTCTTTATACTGCGC
>JALZVC010000021.1 GCA_023301205.1 Flavobacteriaceae bacterium | reverse complement strand
ATGTTCCACAACACATTCCACTGCAAGACAATGAAGAAGAGCTGCATCATTAAGCTATAACATTATTTATAAATTACTTAAAACCCTTTCTTTCTAGAGAGGGTTTTTTTTTATTTAGATAGTTAGAATTGAAAAAACAAACACGTTAAAAAAATAGGTGCTATCCCAATGCCTTATTGCTTATTTTTTTTAGTTTTTATAATTTATTAGAACTAAAAGTTAAGACTAGTAAAGCCTAAAAAAATACATTCTTCATTTGTAGTAAATTTTACGCTTAGATAAAATGTTCCCTACAAATCGGCATTTTATTTAGACTAGTTTTAATGAAAGCCCATTTCCGAAGTAAATAATGTACACGTTTTATTCACGAAATAATTTTTGCGTGTAAATATACCCCTTAATGGGTATTGCATTAGGTGGCTTACATTAATAGTTTTACCAAATACCAAATAGATGAACACGCAAGTGAATCATTATCTATTAATTAAGCCGCGTTGGGGAGCGCGGTTTTTTTATTTCCGAAATTTTCATTTTACCATTTTAAGGACTAAAAATGAGTAATTCCCTTCGTATATTTGTGTTATGAATGAATTCCTTGATCCTAGCGAAGAAAACCTAAGTGCTCAAGATTTAGATATTGAGAAAACATTACGGCCACTCTCCTTTGAAGATTTTACAGGACAAGATCAGGCTTTAGAAAATCTTCAGATATTTGTTCAGGCAGCAAACCAAAGAGGAGAAGCTCTTGACCATACTTTATTTCACGGCCCACCTGGATTAGGTAAAACCACCCTAGCACATATTCTTGCAAATGAATTAGAAGTAGGTATTAAAGTAACCTCTGGTCCAGTGCTCGATAAACCAGGAGATCTCGCAGGATTACTTACCAATCTCGAAGAGCGAGATGTACTTTTTATTGATGAAATTCATAGATTAAGTCCTATCGTAGAGGAGTATTTGTACTCTGCTATGGAAGACTATAAAATTGATATAATGATCGAGTCTGGCCCTAATGCAAGGTCGGTACAAATACATCTGGCACCATTCACACTTGTGGGTGCCACAACACGTTCTGGACTGCTTACTGCCCCTATGCGCGCTCGTTTTGGTATAGCCTCAAGACTACAATATTACAGTACAGAACTCCTCACTACTATTTTACAAAGAAGTGCAGGAATATTAAATATGCCCATCTCTATGGAAGCCGCTATTGAGATTGCCGGAAGAAGCCGTGGTACCCCAAGAATAGCAAATGCCTTATTACGTAGAGTACGTGATTTTGCGCAAATAAAAGGGGATGGTACAATTGATATAGCCATTGCACAATTTGCCTTAAACGCCTTAAATGTAGATGCTCATGGGCTAGATGAGATGGATAATAAAATATTAACCACCATTATAGATAAGTTTAAAGGAGGCCCCGTTGGGATTACAACTATTGCTACGGCAGTGTCAGAATCTCCAGAAACCATAGAAGAAGTATATGAGCCCTTTTTAATACAACAAGGCTTTATAATGAGAACTCCTAGAGGACGTGAAGTAACAGAAGCAGCGTATAAACATTTAGGAAAAGTAAAAGGTCCTACACAAGGAGGGTTATTTTAATGGCAGAAGAAAAAGAAATTCCAGAAGTATCATTAGCGCGTTTTTTAAAACATTCGCTCGACATTCTTAAAAACCCCCTGCCGTTTCATTCCGCTAATTTTGAAAGGCTAGGTGACACCTTTAAACTCAATATTAGTTTTACAGATTCGGTGACGTTTTCTCGAGACTCGGGGCTCTTGCAACACGTCCTACAAAAAAACCAACGTAATTATACCAAGACTACTATACAGACAGAAGATCTTGCAAAATACGTGGGTAAAGGGCTACTCACCGCAGAGGGTTCACACTGGCAAACCCAACGAAAATTAATACAGCCAGCTTTTCATAAAAAGCAATTAACCCTTTTATTAGACAATATTAAAGCGGCGATCACTTCAGAAATTTTAAAGATTGAAACCCATAAAGATTTTGATATTTTTCCTATAATGAATGATCTTGCCTTTCAGACTGTGGCAAAATCATTGTTTAGTAGCGCGATTAATGAAGCCGAAATTAACCAAATACAGCACGTCACAGAAGCAGCGCAAAAAATGCTTGTGCGAGAATTGAGACAGCCTTATCTAGGATGGTATTTTAAAGCAAGCGGGAAAATAGAGAAGCACGTTGCGCTAACAGGAGAAGCGAGAACGATATTAAAAAAACTCATTGCAGATAGAAAGAAAGGGAGCACGCGTTATGATGATTTATTAGATATGTTGCTAGACGCGAGATATGAAGATGGCAGCGCTATGGAAGAAGAACAGCTCGCAGACGAGTTACTAATTCTATTTACAGCAGGTCATGAGACTACGAGTAATGCCTTGTCATTTGCAGCACAATTGTTAGCAAAGCACCCAGAAGTACAAGAAAAAATAGCAGAAGAGTTAGCGCGTTTTACAACAATAGATTTGATGCAGTCGTTAAAAGAAAGCCCTTATGCCCAGGCCGTAATTGAAGAAAGTATGCGATTGTATCCGCCAGCATATTTTATAGACCGTTTAAATATAGAAGAAGATGTTTTTGAAGACACCGTAATTCCGCAAGGGACTACTTTATTGTTTTCGCTTTTTGAGATTCACAAGGATCCAGATTTCTGGGAAGATCCATTAGAGTTTAAACCCGAACGATTTATGGGAGTCACTAAAAGCACGTACTCGTCACATTACTTCCCTTTTGGCGCTGGGCCACGTATGTGTATTGGTAATAACTTTGCGATGTACGAAATGATTATCGCTGTACAAACATTAGTGTCTAACTTTAAGATCGCGCATAAAACTTCAGAAATTGAGATTACTCCTTTGATCACGTTAAAGCCTAAAAATGCTATATTACAGTTTGAAAAAAGATAATTTCGATTGTTACAAAAACCGCAATATACTGCTCAAATAAAAGCTGAAGCAAAACGCTTGGGTTTTATGTCCTGTGGCATTAGTAAAGCAGGGTTTTTAGAAGAAGAAGCGCCACGGCTAGAGGCTTGGCTTAACAAAAACATGCACGGCGAGATGTCGTATATGGAGAACCATTTTGATAAACGCCTTGATCCTACATTACTTGTAGAAGGAAGTAAAAGTGTCATTTCTTTACTGCTTAATTATTATCCAGAAACGCGACAAAACGAGGATAGTTATAAAATCTCTAAGTACGCATACGGGCAAGACTACCACTTTGTTATAAAGGATAAACTAAAGGCATTGCTCCAGTATATTACTTCGGAAATTGGCGACGTTCACGGTCGTGCTTTTGTTGATAGTGCGCCAGTGCTCGATAAAGCTTGGGCAGCAAAAAGCGGATTAGGCTGGGTAGGGAAGCACAGTAATTTACTCACCCAGCAAGCAGGTTCTTTTTATTTCATCGCTGAGTTAATCGTAGATCTAGAATTAGAGTATGACACGCCAGTAACAGATCATTGCGGTAGCTGTACCGCCTGTATTGATGCTTGCCCTACACAGGCTATTGTTAGTCCTTATGTGGTAGATGGCAGTAAATGTATCTCTTATGCAACTATAGAGCTCAAGAATGAAATTCCGGCACATTTCAGCAGTAAAATGGACGACTGGATGTTTGGTTGTGATATCTGTCAAGACGTTTGCCCATGGAACCGCTTTAGTCAATCTCATAAAGAGCCTTTATTTAACCCTAACCCAGAATTGCTTACTATGGATAGAAAAGCGTGGGAAGAAATTACACAAGAGGTTTTTTCAGAAATCTTTAAAAAGAGCGCTATAAAAAGGACGAAATACGCTGGTCTTAAAAGAAATATAGAATTTTTAAAAAAATAAGAACGACGTTCTTGTCATAGCACTTAATTCGCTAAAAGTAATACTGCGCATCCATCCCTAAAGATTAATTATATTTGTAAGACAAGAAAATTCCCCAATATGAGTAAAACAAGTAAACGAAGAGAAGCCCTTTTATATCACGCAAAACCAAAACCTGGTAAAATAGAGGTGGTGCCCACTAAAAAATATGCCACGCAAAGAGACCTTTCTTTGGCCTATTCGCCTGGAGTTGCAGCGCCTTGTTTAGAGATTGCAAAGGATGTGGAGAACGTTTATAAATACACGGCAAAAGGGAATCTTGTAGCTGTAATATCAAACGGTACAGCTGTTTTAGGTTTAGGAAATATAGGGCCAGAAGCCTCAAAGCCAGTAATGGAAGGAAAAGGGCTGCTCTTTAAGATATTTGCAGATATTGATGTGTTTGATATAGAAGTTGGGACAGAAGATATAGATACTTTTGTTGAAACGGTAAAAAATATAGCACCCACTTTTGGTGGTATTAACTTAGAAGACATAAAAGCACCAGAGGCTTTTGAGATTGAACGAAGATTAGTAGAGGAATTAAATATTCCTGTAATGCATGACGATCAACATGGAACAGCCATCATCTCTTCTGCAGCTTTATTAAATGCGCTTGAGCTTTCAGAAAAGAAAATAGACAAGGTAAGGATCGCAATTTCTGGCGCAGGTTCTGCAGCGATTTCTTGTGCAAATTTGTACGTTGCATTAGGGGCAAAAATAGAAAACATCGTGATGTTTGATGTAGAAGGGCTTCTCGATATGGAGCGGGAAGATCTTTCACCTATGCAAAACAAGTTTAGGACTAATAAAAAATATACTTCATTAGCAGATGCAATGAAAGAGGCAGATGTGTTTTTAGGACTTTCTGTAGGTAATATCGTGACTCAAAAGATGGTGCAGTCTATGGCAAAACGTCCTATAGTTTTTGCCATGGCAAACCCAACTCCAGAAATAGCTTATGATAAAGCAATCGCATCACGCCCAGATATTATTATGGCTACAGGTCGTAGTGATCATCCTAACCAGGTAAATAATGTACTCGGGTTTCCATTTATTTTTAGGGGCGCACTAGATGTTAGAGCCACAGCGATTAATGAAGCAATGAAAATGGCAGCAGTAAAAGCGCTGGCAGCATTGGCAAAAGAGCCCGTGCCAGAACAAGTTAATATTGCGTATGGTGAGACCAAACTTAATTTTGGTACAGATTATATTATACCTAAACCATTTGATCCTCGTTTAATTGCTACGGTGCCACCTGCTGTTGCTAAAGCAGCAATGGAAAGTGGTGTAGCGACAGCTCCTATTGCAGACTGGCAGAAATATATTGAAGAACTCAATGAAAGAATGGGTAGCGATAACAAGATTGTCCGCCTTTTAATGAATCGTGCACGTATCAACCCAAAACGCATTGTATTTGCAGAAGCAGATCATCTTGATGTACTAAAAGCTGCCCAAATTGTTCATGAAGAGGGGATGGGAATTCCTGTTTTATTGGGGAGGCGAGAGTTGATTGAAGAGTTAATGGAGCAGATTGAATATGATAAGGAGGTTGAAATCATTGACCCTAAAAGTGATGAGGAGGCAGACCAAAGAGCGCGCTATGCAAAGAAGCATTTTAAAAATAGAAAGCGTAGCGGAATTACTTTTTACGACGCACAAAACATGATGCGTCAACGTGATTATTTTGCTGCGATGATGGTGAATGAAGGCGATGCAGATGGCATGATTTCCGGATACTCTAGGGCATACCCCTCTGTAGTGAGACCTGTTTTAGAAACGATAGGTAGGTTTGATGGAGTAAGCAAAGTTGCGACTACAAACTTGATGTTGACTAAAAGAGGTCCCTTGTTTATTTCTGATACTTCTATCAATATTAACCCCTCGGCAAAAGAATTGGCTAATATTGCGCAGATGACAAATTATACTATGAAAATGTTTGGTTTAGAACCTGTAATTGCAATGATTAGTTATGCAAATTTTGGTTCATCAAAAGACCCTCACGCTCGTAAAGTGAGAGATGCGGTGCAGTATTTACATAGAACTAATCCAGATATGCATGTAGATGGTGAGTTACAAACAGATTTTGCGCTTAACCAAGAGCTATTAGAAAAGAACTTCCCGTTTTCTAAGCTTGCAGGAAAAAAAGTCAACGCA
>JALZVC010000020.1 GCA_023301205.1 Flavobacteriaceae bacterium | reverse complement strand
TAAATCCAATACCAACGTTAGCTGCTGGTGAGGAAGTAACAGTAGAAGTAACGCATACCATCACGCAAGAAGATATCGATGCAGGCTTTGTTGAGAACAGTGCAATAGCAGATGGTACAGGCCCAGATGGAACTACAGTAACTGATATTTCAGATACAGATACAGATCCTAATGGTAACCCAATACCAGATAATGAAACTGTAGAAACAGGAGATGGAGACGGTGATACTAATGGAGATTCAACAGACGATACAACTGTGACTACAATTACCCAAAACCCAGCAATCGCTCTAATTAAAACTGGTGTATTCAATGACCTTGATGGTAATGGTTGTACAGATGTAAAAGAAACGATTACATATACATTTACGGTTGAGAATGTAGGTAATCAGACAATAACCAATATTGATATAGATGATGCTTTAGTAAATATTACTGGCGGACCTATAACATTGTTACCAGGTGAAGTTGATTCGACAACGTTTACTGCTGTGTATTCAATTACGCAAGTAGATATTAACGCTGGCCAATTTGTAAATACAGCTGTAGCGACAGGATTAGATTCAAACCTAGATACTGTTTCAGATATTTCAGATTTTGATAATGTATCAGAAGACAGACCAACCGTTACTATTTTATGTAACGAAGGCCAAATTGCTTTAATCAAAACGGCTTCTATTGTTGATGTAAACAATAATGGTTGTGCAGATTTAGGTGAAGAAATTATTTATGACTTTGTAGTAACTAATTTAGGTAACACTGTCTTAACAAATGTAATCGTAACAGATCCTATGGTAACTGTAACAGGAGGACCAGTTACTATCAGCGCTGGTGAAACTGATACAGAAACATTCTCAGCGGTGTTTATTGTTACGCAACAAGATGTTGATAACGGATTTGTTATTAATCAAGCTTTTGTTACTGGTGAGACTCCAACTGGTGCAACCGTAATGGATTCTTCAGATGATAATAGTAATTTTGAAGACGATCCTACGGAAACACCACTATGTAGACTCGTTGATTTCTCTGTTGAGAAAACAGGTATTGCGAATGATGAAAATGGTAATGGTAGTACAGAAGTTGGAGAGACTATTAGTTATATATTTATCATAACAAATACAGGTAATGTTACTATATTTAATATCACCTTAGACGATCCGTTACCAGGTATTGTTTTAGAAGGAGGTCCTATTGATCAATTAAATCCTGGTGAGATAGATGACACTACCTTTACCGCGACCTATACGATCACGCAGGATGATATAGATAATTTAGTGGTTATAAATCAAGCAACGGCTACTGGAGAAACGGAAGATGGAACCCTTGTGGAAGACGAATCTGATGATCCTAATGACCCAACTAACGTAGATAATAACGGTGATGGAGAACCAGATGATCCAACGATAACTATATTACCAATTGTAAACCCTGGCTTAACTATTTTCAACGGTATAACACCTGATGGTGATGGTAATAATGAATTTTTTGAGATTAGAGGTATTGAACTCTTCCCAGACAATAGAATGAGAATTTATAACAGATGGGGAGTTGAAGTCTTTGACGTAGATAACTATGGCAGTGACGAGCTTGGTAATGTCTTTAGAGGATTCTCTGATGGTAGAGTTACTATTGATGATAGTGAATTATTACCAACAGGAACGTATTTCTATGTGTTAGAGTTTAACGGACCAGATTTACCTGAAGACTCGAATGGAAAACCAACAGACGCTTTTACAGGATACTTATATATCAACAGATAACCAAATTTGAAAATGACGGGGGGTAGAAATACCTCCCCAATTTAAAAAATATACTCATGAAAAAAATATATTTCTTATTATTTATGGCTTGTACGCTGTTCTCTTTAAAGAGTAATGCGCAACAAGATCCGCAGTTTACGCAGTACATGTATAATCCGCAAACGGTAAACCCAGCATACGTGGGTTCTACAGATGGTGCTACTTTTGCATTATTATATCGTACTCAGTGGGTTGGTTTAGAAGGGGCTCCTAATACAGGAACATTTAGTGCAAGTACACCTATTGGCGCACTTGGTAATATGGGATTAGGGTTTTCTGTAGTTTCAGAGTCGATAGGGCCTGCAGATGAAACGAATATTAATGTTGATTATGCATATCACATTAATACAAGTGATGTCAATCGATTATCATTCGGAATAAAAGCAGGTATTGATCTGTTAGATGTTAATTTTGATGAATTGCAAATAGCAAACCCAGGAGATCCAAGATTTCAAAATAATATTGACAATAGAGTAGAACCACAAATTGGATTAGGAGTTTTCTATTATTCAGACAACTATTATGTTGGATTATCAACTCCAAATGTGTTAACTACAAACCATTTTGACGAATCTAGTATTGGAGATGAAGATACTCAAGTTTCTGGCGTAGCTAGTGAGAGTGTTCACTATTTTCTAACAGCTGGTTATGTATTTGATGTAAGCAGTGATTTAAAATTTAAGCCAGCAACGCTTGTTAAAGCAGTTACTGGTTCTCCGTTACAATGGGATGTCTCTGCTAACTTCTTGTATAATGAGAAATTAACTTTAGGGGTAGCATATAGATGGAGTGCTGCGATAAGTGCTTTAGCTGGATTCCAAGCTTCTGAAGGAATATTTATTGGATTTGGGTACGATTACCAAACAACAGAAATAGAAGCATTTAGTGATGGATCTTACGAGGTGTTATTACGATACGATATATTTAAAAAACCAGAAAGAGTACTAACCCCTAGATTCTTTTAAAACATACAACGATGCTAAAAATACCTCACAAAATTTTACTAGTTTCTTTGCTAACACTTTTTATAACAAGTGGAAGTTTTGCCCAAAAGAGACAAATTGAACGAGCAGATAAGGAGTTTGATAAACTTTCTTACATAGATGCTCGCGATATCTATTTAAAAGTCGTTGAAGATGGCTATGAATCTGCAGAAATATTTCAAAAATTAGGGGATACCTATTATTGGAATAGTGATTATGATAATGCTGCAAAATGGTATGGTCAGTTAATTGAAAAATTTCCTGGAGAAGTAAAACCAGAATATTTTTTAAGAGCAGCTCAAAGTTATAAGAGTATAAATAATTATGACGAGTCTGATAAGTTAATGACTGCTTATTCTACCATGACTGGCGATAATCTCGTAGTTCAAAATTTTGAAGAATCCAGAGATTATCTAAGTAGCATTGCATTTAATTCTAGAGATTACGAATTAGAAAAAACGTCAATTAATACCGCTACTTCAGATTTTGGTTCAGCTTATTATTTAGGAGATAAAGTAGTATTTGCATCTGCAGACGGAACCACAGGAAGCAAAATTTATTCTTGGACAGAACAACCATTCTTAGATCTATTTGTAGCAGATAAAGATGAAAATGGTCGCTTAACTAATAAAAGAAAGTTAGATGGTGACGTTAATACAGATTATCACGAGTCATCAGCTGTGTTTACTAAAGATGGAAATACACTGTACTTTACCAGAAATAACCTTATTAAAGGTAAAAAAGCAGGTAAGGATAAAAATAAAACTGTACGATTAAAATTATATCGTGCAACTAAAGGTGAAAATGATTCTTGGGCGAACGTAGAAGAACTCCCTTTTAATAGTAAAGATTATTCTGTAGCACACCCTGCCTTAAGCGTAGATGGAAAGAGGTTATATTTTTCTTCAGATATGCCAGGGACTTACGGAATGTCAGATTTGTTTTATGTTGATCTTGAAGAAGGAGGTACCTATGGAGCTCCTGTAAATTTAGGAGATAAAATAAATACAGAGTCGAGAGAATCTTTCCCATTTATTAGTCAAACTGGAAATTTATTTTTTGCCTCAGATGGTAGAGCCGGTTTAGGAGGATATGATATATATGCTACAACAATTGATGAAAAATCAAACGTGGGAGTTATAGAAAATTTAGGAAGCCCTGCAAATAGTAACCAAGATGATTTTGGTTTAATTATCAATGAAGAAGAGCAAATAGGCTATTTATCATCTAATAGAGATGGTGAAAAAGGGAGTTTTGGTGATGATATTTATAGAATTCAAATCATATCATGCGAGGTAGAACTTGCAGGTGTTGTTAAAGATGCAAATACTGGTGCTATTATACCGGGTGCAAATGTGGTATTATTAGACGCAGAGAATAATAGGATTTCAGAAACAATTTCAGATCAAAATGCGGCGTTCTCTTTTGATAACGTAGAATGTAATACACAATACACGGTAAGAGCTTCAAAAGAAAGTTACACGCCAAGTGAGAAGATTTTGACTATGCCAGAAGAAAGTGCTGTTGTAGACTTAGAATTACAATTGACACCAATAGACCCTTGTGCTGCTAATGATTTAGGATGTAGACTATCATTACAGCCTATCTATTTTGATTATGATAAATCTTTTATACGAGCAGATGCAGAAATCGAACTAGCTAAAATTTTAGCTGCATTGAGACAATACCCAGAATTAATAATTCATATAGAGTCTCATACAGATTCACGTGCTACGCATAGATATAATGAATTGTTAAGTGAGCGTAGAGCCCAATCTACATTACAATGGTTAGTGTCTAAAGGTATTAGTAGAAGTCGATTGTCAGCTAAAGGTTATGGCGAAAATCGCTTAACTAATCAATGTTCTGACGATGTAGAATGTACAGAGTACGAGCACCAGTTAAATAGACGTTCTATGTTTATTATTCAAAACAATAACGGTTTGATTGATAACAGTGCAAACGAAGGAAACTAAGACAAAGCACAATCATTTTATATAAATAGAAAGAGCACTTCAGCGTATGAAGTGCTCTTTTTGTTTTAGAGGAGTTGGTATTTTTGTATTTTTACAAAAAAAAAGTAATGGCCGAAGAGAAAGTTGTTCTAGTCAACGAACAAGACGAGCAAATAGGATTAATGCCTAAAATGGAAGCACATGAAAAGGCCGTGCTTCATCGTGCATTCTCTGTTTTTGTTTTTAATGATAAGGGAGAGCTCATGCTACAAAAGCGCGCCCTGCACAAGTATCATTCTCCGGGATTATGGACAAACACCTGTTGCTCACATCAACGCGATGGTGAGTCTAACCTAGCCGCAGGCCTAAGACGCTTGCAGGAAGAAATGGGGTTTACCACAGCGCTAACAGAAAAAACTTGGTTTATCTACAAAGCGCCTTTTGATAATGGTTTAACAGAACATGAATTAGATCATATTCTCGTCGGAAATTTTAACCATTCGCCATCTGTTAATAAAGAAGAAGTAGCAGACTGGAAATGGATGCATTTAGAAGATGTGAAAAGTGACATCGCCAAAAATCCTTACCTTTATACCGAATGGTTTAAAATCATTTTCGATAAATTTTATAATTACCTAGAATCATGAGTTTAACAGTCTACAGAAAAGCACATTTTAATGCCGCTCACCGTTTGTATAAAGAAGGATGGACAGATGATAAAAACAAACAAGTTTTCGGAAAATGCAGCAACCCTAACTATCACGGTCATAATTATGAGTTAGAAGTAGGAGTGACAGGAGATGTTGATCCAGAAACAGGTTTTTTAATAGATTTAAAAATCTTAAAAGACGTAATCTATAAAGAAGTAGAAATACCTTTTGATCACAAAAATTTAAACCTAGAAGTTCCAGCCTTTAAAAACCTAAACCCAACAGTTGAAAATATTGCAATAGAAATCTACAATAGGATGTCTAAAAGTTTAGATAGCCGCTTTGCCATCACGGTTAAGTTATATGAAACACCACGCAACTTTGTGGTATATACAGGGTAATATGAGTATCGCGATAGGAAGTAGTTTACCAGAATTTTCACTATTAGATCAAGATGGTAAATCATTTAATAGTAAACAAGAGCTAGCGAATGCAGCTTGCGTCATCTATTTTTATCCTAAAAATTTTACGCCAGGTTGTACTATGGAGGCATGTAGTTTTAGAGATGCTTTTCAAGATTTTTCAGTGCATGATGTTAAAGTCATTGCAATTAGTTCAGATTCAGAAAACTCGCATAAAAAATTTGCTGATAAATTTAATCTCCCTTTTACCTTACTGGCCGACGAGGATAAAGTAGTGAGAAATTTATTTGAGGTTCAGAGTAAATTATTAGGTTTATTGCCAGGTAGAGAAACCTTTGTGTTTGATGCTAAAGGAAAATTGGTTTTTAAATTTGACGCTATTTCGGCTGGTTCTCATATTAAAAAGGCTTTAGCTATAATTCAAGACATGAATGATGAGTAAACCTTCGCTATATCCCTTAAAATTTACGCCTATTTTAAAAGAAAAAATTTGGGGTGGTTCTAAGTTGAATATGTTATTTAACAAGCAAGGAGACGCAGCGCTTAAGCTAGGAGAAAGCTGGGAGCTCTCTGGAGTAGAAGATGCTATTTCAATAGTAGCACACGGCGCGCTTAAAGGAAAAAGTCTCAAAGACTTAATACAACTATATGGTGCAGCTCTTTTAGGAGAGAAAGTAGTACGTCAATATGGTGCTAAATTCCCATTACTATTTAAATTTATTGATGCGACAGAAGATCTTTCTGTTCAATTACACCCAGATGATGCCTTGGCAAATGAAAGACATAATAGTTTTGGTAAAACTGAAATGTGGTACATCTTACAAGCACAGACTGATGCGAGGCTATTAGTAGGCTTTAATGAAGGAATAGACCAAGGTGTTTACGAACGACACGTTTCAGAAAACAAACTCTTAGATATTATTAAAAAAGAGAAAGTAGCGAAAGGTGATGCCTTCTTTATTGGCCCCGGTACCGTGCACGCGATAGGAGCAGGGACGGTATTAGCAGAAATACAGCAAACATCAGATATTACCTACCGTATTTATGATTGGGATAGACCTGGCTTGGATGGTCAATTGAGAGATTTGCATACAGCGGAAGCAAAAGAAGCTATTAAATTTGATACTGTAAAAACAAGATTGTCTTATACTTCAGCAATTAATGAAGTATCCTTAATCTGTGAATCAAACTATTTTAAAACTTCAAAAATTGTGTGCAAAGGAACACTGCAGTTAGACTATTCAAAATTAGATAGTTTTAAGGTGTATATGTGTGTTGCAGGTACGGTGTTCATTTATGCAGCAAACGAAGAAATAGAACTGAACCAGGGAGATACTCTATTAATCCCGGCATGTACACATCAAGTTATGATTACCGCTCAAAATGGGGAGATACTTGAGGTTTACATTCCGTAATAGTTTGTATCTTTGCATTCTAATTCTTAAAAGAAAAGAATACCGTTATGGCAAATGTTAGAAATTTAAAAAGAGATGTAAATTATGTTATCGGTGATATCATAGAAGCAGTTTATATTTGGGAACTTACTAATCCAGAAAAAGACACAAAAGATTCTCAAGCTTTAGTTGACAGCGCTATCAAAGACTTTGATGAGTTGATGGTGAAGATAAATGCAAAAAAAGTGGAAGATAAAAAAGCACACTTTAAGGCAATTAATCAAGAGGTTGAAGAGAGAGGAAGAAAGTTGATTGATAGGGTTAATCAACTGTAAGCAAATAATCGCGTAATAAAAAAGCCCTAAACATTTAGTTTAGGGCTTTTTTAATGCGTCTGTTTTACTCTTTTCTTAGTTTGATATAGTCATTCAGTTCTTCTCCATAGCCTGATTCTTTTATCCTTTTAGTTAGCGAGTTGTATACCGTATCTAGATATTTAATATTGCCTTCATAGGGTTGGCTTAACATAAGGTAAGGCGCAACCTCGTCGTCTGGATGCTGCATTGCATAGGTAACAGCAGCAAGATATTCACGCTGCTTTAGTCGTATTCTATTTTGCTCAATAACTGCTTTTAATGAATCGTCTTCGGGACTAACTTTAAATCCTTCTACTATATATTCTAGATTTTTATCGGTATATCTTTGAGTGATTGCTTTAAAAGATGCTAACAATTCTTGATTTTTAGAGCCTGTAATTTTTGCATCTATAGCAAAGTTTTTTAAGGTTGTCTCAATGTTTATAGGTGAAGCTTCTGCAAAAAATGGAATTCTAGTGTCAAGTAAGTTCCCATTTTCTAAGCGAACATAGAGGTAATAGATTTCAGGACTTTTTACAGTTTCTGAAAAGCTAAAGTGTGAATCACCAAATACCGTTACAGAATCTACAGTAACTAATAATGTATCTTCAATTTTTTGTAGCAATAACGTCCCTTTTTTTAATCCTTCTACATTACCCGTAAGCGTCATTTCGTTTTCAGACGACCCACAAGAAGCTAATAGTAAGAGAATTAATAGTATGCTTCCTAGATTTTTATATAAACGCATTTGTGTTGTAGTTTGAGTCCGCAAAGATGTATAAAATAGCTGATTTTCAACACAGAAATTTTCAGAAAAAATAACGCTAGCTACTAGCTACAAGTTGCATCATAAAAGTGCAAGCCACAGCGCCTATAGTACCAATGGCATACCCAAATACTGCTAGTAAAACACCTACAGTTGCTAATGAAGGATGAAATGCAGATGCCACAATAGGGGCAGAGGCCGCACCACCTACATTTGCTTGACTTCCTACAGCCAAGAAGAAATAAGGCGCTTTAATAAGTTTTGCAATTAGGATCAACAGACCTGCATGAATTATCATCCAGACCACGCCTATGATGATCAATTGCCAATTGTCAAAAATGAGTGTCAAATCCATTTTCATACCGATACTTGCTACAAGAATATAGATAAATACACTACCAAATTTACTGGCTCCAGCACCTTCATAGCTTCTTAATTTAGTATAAGATAAGATGATCCCTATTATTGTGGTAATACTAATCATCCAGAAAAAACTAGAACTCAAGAAGGTAAACAAGTTCCGGGTTAGTCCTGGCGTTAATCCGTCTACAAAATCTTTGAAAAACGAACTCATATATCCTGCTCCAAAATGAGCAAAACCAACTGTTCCAAATGCTATTGCGGCCAATATCATCAAATCTGTTAGTGATGGGTTTCGTTCTTTTTCTAAAGCATAGTTAGACACTTTTTCTTTTAAGGCTTCAATAGCAGAAGTATCTGCACCAAGCCATTTGTCAATTTTTGCAGATTTTCCAATTCCTATTAAAATGATAGCCATCCATACATTTGCTACTACAATGTCGACAAAAACCATCCCGCCATAAAGGGCTTGATTGTAGCCATAAACTTCTAGCATAGCAGTTTGGTTTGCTCCTCCGCCTATCCAGCTTCCTGCAAGGGTAGATAAGCCTCTCCATACCGCATCTGCTCCTTCACCACCAACTGCTTCTGGCCAAAAACTACCTACTACTAATACAGCAATTGGTCCACCAATAATGATACCTGCTGTTCCCGTTAAAAACATGATAAGCGCCTTTGGGCCTAGATTAAAAACTGCTTTTAGATCCATGCTTAAGGTCATTAATACCAGAGCGGCGGGTAAGAGGTATCTGCTCGCAATATAATATAAATTAGAGCTTCCTTCGGTTACTTCTCCAGTGTCACCCACGGATACCCACTCTGGAGCAATGAGCCCAACGGTAGTGAGAATTGCGGGAATTAAATAGGCAATAAAAAGGGCAGGAACCAAACTGTAAAAAACTTTCCAAAAGCCCGTTTTTTTAGATGAAGTATGGAATATAAAACCTAATGAAACCATCAATACTCCAAAAACAATGGTGTCTTGAGTGAAAAATGGGGTAGTATCTTGAATTATTTCAGTAACAGTATCTTGCATGGTGGTTAGTTTTTATGCAAAATACAATTTTTAATTCTTTTTTATAAACGTAATAATCCCCTTAGGCAATTCTGTTGCGATTGGTCTATTAGGTTCATTATAAGATTTTTGATTATCCATTCCCGGTTCTGTAATTAATCTTAAAATATGGTTCATATTTTCTATTAATGTCAAAGACGCATTTTTCTGTGCACTTTGTAAAAGCTTCGCTTCTTCTTCAGTTACTTGTATATCATTTGTTCCGTTTACAATTAGTACAGGGATTTCAAGACCTGCAATTAATTCTTGCGGGTCGTATTGCATCCAGCTTGCTATAAAGGGTTGTATATCGGGTCTAAAAATAGAGGCCAAACCAGGGCTGTAGTTTTTAGAGACTCCTGTGCGTTTAATGTCGTTAAAAGCTTCAATCGCATTTTCTTTTAAAGCAGGGGCTTGCTTGCCTAATTGTTCTATTATTACTTGATCTACAGATTCTCCAGCACCAGCAATCGAAATAAAACCAGAAACATCATTACGGGTACTTATGGCAGCCATTCCTACTAGAGAACCTTGACTATGACCAATGACATAGATGCCAGAAAAATCATTAGATTTCGAAAAGAAATCAATTACAGCACTTGCGTCTTCTATAAAGTTGTCAAATTTAAAATCTCGTTCGCTAAAATTAGTGCCTTGTCGCATTAACTTTACAATTCGCTTATCGTATCTAAAGGTAGCTATCCCTTGATCACTTAGACTTTCGGCAAGTAATTTTAAGGAGTTGTTTTTCATCATCGTCTGGTTGCCATCTCTATCTGTGGGGCCGCTACCGGCAATAATTATAGCTAAAGGCGGCTTGTCAACTCCTTCTGGCGTGAGCAAAGTGCCATCAATAAACGATGATGCTTTAAGGTCTCGAGCCGTATAGTTTTGTGCTGATGCCGCGGTTATAAAAAAGAAAGAAAAAAGAAAAATGATACTTCTCATAATAATAGTTTTTTTAAAGATACTACAATACTCATAACGCAAGGAACGTGCCTTCCGTGTAATTTATCAATAATTATTATTTCAACACCGAATAGTAGCGCCACTTTCGGAAAAAGCCTAGCTAGGTTGTTTTATATAACTTTCTAAAAGTAAGGTTAATTCTGGGTTGCACGGCTGTTTTAGTTTTTGATAGTTGATGTTTATAAAAGTGCTGTGTCGTGCCTCCCATATTAAGTAAACTTCCATTTGTTAAGGCTAGTTTTAAAGCTTGCGTTGGCTCTTGTTTATGTTTAAGATGAAACATTCTAGAACCACCTAAACTTAAAGAAGCAATATAAGGTTGGGTGCCAAGCTCTTTTTCGTCATCACTGTGCCATCCATTACTGTCTTTTCCATCACGATAGAGATTGCATAAAACAGCATTAAATGTTTCGCCTGTAAATTGCTCAATATCCTGTTTAATCGTTTTTAGCGTAGGCAAAAATATGCTAGGCTTCATAACGATGCCACTATAAGAATATGGGGTTTCATCCTCCCCATAAAGTGCTGTAAGTCTAGGCTGAGCATACGTTTTTCCAAATAAAGTAATGTCGTCTTGTTGCCAATTGATTTCGGCAAATAGGGTAGTGTACAACTCATTAGCCTTTTGTTCATTATAGAAACTTGGCGTGTAGGTAACTACTGCATCTTTTAATGGAAGTGTTTGCAATTCACGAGATGTTTCCGAAGAAAAAAGATCCATTAGATTGCATATTGATACGCCCAGTACATAAGACCAAATTGTAGCGGTATTCTAATGATTAGCGCCCATTTAGGCATTTTTAAGGCTGCTTTTTTCTCCTGCAGCATATAGATATGAACTGGAATAAATAATACTAATAACACAATGATAAACCAAGCTGCTAAGTTTTGTGTTTCTGGGTTGAGTACCATCAAGCCTAAAACCATTTCTGCAATCCCACTTAATTGATTAAGCAGTTTTTTTGATGGTAAGTAAGGAGGCATAATCCGTTCATAAATATGTGGAGTTCTAAAGTGGTTTACGCCTGCAAGTATAAAGAGCAGTCCAAAGATATATTGATGCCAAGGTAACATTAAATTGTGCTGTTTTTTAGGAAGTGATTTTTGTAATTTGTTTCGTAGTAGTACTCATAAAAACTACTTTGAAACTTACAGTTTTGTTTGCTAGTAAAGGTAACAAACTTAAAATAAAAAATCCCTTCTGCAGGTTCATTTGCAAAAGGGATTTAAGTCATTATACCGTATTATTGTTTGAGTATCTGAAAAGAAATACTTCCTTCAGCTCCGTCAATAATTAAAAAATATCCTGCAACTGCTATTTCAGAAAGATCTAA
>JALZVC010000019.1 GCA_023301205.1 Flavobacteriaceae bacterium | reverse complement strand
AAGGGCACTTTTTAAGTTTTAATATTTCCGAAGAGAATTACAACTTATCTGCTGTGATTCTACCATCACGGTTTGCAATTTCCCAAGCCGTATGAAAGATAAGACGTGTTCTTTTTTCCATTAGTTCATATTCTATTTTGTCTGGAGTATCAGTTATCTTGTGGTAATCTGCGTGTACACCATTAAAATAAAAGATGATTGGAACATTGTTTTTAGCAAAATTATAATGATCGCTTCTGTAATAAAAACGATTAGGATCATTCTCATCGTTGTAAGTATAATCTAACTCAAGGCCACTGCTATATTTTGCTGCAACAGCTTCAGATACATCATGTAATTCTTGGCTTAATTTGTCACTACCTATTAAGTAAATATAGTTAGGAGTTTCTTCCTTATCTGGATCAATACGTCCTATCATATCTGTGTTGAGGTTTACCACTGTATTTGCTAGCGGGAAAATAGGATTATCAGTATAATATGCAGAACCATACAATCCTAACTCCTCTGCAGTAACGTGCAAAAATAGAATAGAGCGTTTAGGACCTTTACCATCTTTTACAGCTTTTTTAAAAGCTTCTGCCATTTCTAATAAGGCAACTGTTCCAGAACCATCATCATCTGCTCCGTTAAAAACATTACCATCTTTATCCATACCTACATGATCTAGGTGAGCAGAAAGTACAATCACTTCATCAGGAAATTCACTTCCTTTAATAAATGCGACTACGTTTTCAGAATCTTTAGGGTCTTTTACTCTTTTAAAATAAGAAGCAGGAACGGGTTGAAGATAGTTTAGTGATTCTATAGGAGAAGGAATATCGTGGTCTTTATAGAAGTCACGTAAATATTCGACAGCCATTTTTTGACCTTTACTTCCTGTCATTCTACCTTCCATTTCATCACCTGCATAAATGTATAAATGTTTTTTCAAGTCTTTAGCAGTAATAGAATTCGCGTATTTTACAGAAGCGTCTTTAGAATTTGCATCGACATTATTGCCTACTGTCTTTGTTTTTGAAGCGTTACACGCGTTCATTAAAATGGCAATTGTTATAAAAGCTAAGTATTTCATATTTTTAAATTTAAGGTTGTAAATATACAAAGTCTTAAAAATCAATGTGTCATTTTTTTGTTAATTAAATTGTAGACACTTTACAGTAGTAAAATTAAGCATTTCTTATCTTTGTGAAAATTTTAGAATTATGCATATAGAGCAAATTTATACTGGATGTTTATCGCAAGGTGCTTATTATATTGAGAGTGATGGTGAAGCTGTAATAATTGACCCGTTGCGGGAATCACAACCATATCATTCTCGTTTAGAACGAGATGGAGCCACATTGAAGTATATTCTTGAAACACATTTTCATGCAGATTTTGTAAGCGGACACGTTTCGCTGTCAAAAGAAACTGGAGCACCCATTGTTTACGGTCCTACTGCAAATCCTAGTTTTGATGCAATAATTGCAACAGATGAGCAGACGTTTTCTGTTGGTAAAATTACTATTACAGCAATGCATACCCCTGGTCATACCATGGAGAGTACCACGTATTTATTAAAAGATGAAAATGGTAAAGATCACTGTATCTTTAGTGGTGATACCTTGTTTTTAGGAGATGTAGGTAGACCAGATTTGTCACAAAAGGGAGCAGATATAACACAAGAAGATTTAGCTGGAATTTTATTTGATAGTCTTCGCAATAAAATTATGCCTTTAGCAGATGATGTTATTGTGTACCCGGCACACGGAGCTGGCTCGGCTTGCGGGAAAAATATGATGAAGGAAACAGTAGATATCTTAGGCAACCAAAAAAAGATGAATTATGCATTGCGCCCAGATATGACTAAAGCAGAGTTTGTATCTGAAGTTACAGACGGACTTTTACCACCACCTCAGTATTTTCCGCTCAATGTAAAAATGAATAAAGAAGGTTATGAATCTCTTGAAACCATTATAGAAAAAGGGACGCTAAAATTAACACCAGATGCTTTTGAAAAGTTAGCAACAAGTTCTGGAGCTGTGATGCTAGATGTAAGGCATCAAATAGATTTTATGGATGCACACATCCCTAATGCTATTTTTATTGGTATTGATGGCGGTTTTGCTCCTTGGGTTGGTGCAATGATTGCAGATACAGAACAGCCAATATTGTTAATAGCTCCAGAAGGAAGAGTAGAAGAGACCATTACCAGATTGTCACGCGTAGGTTTTGATAAGACCTTGGGTTATCTAGAGGGAGGTATTGTTTCTTGGAAAGCAGCCGGAAAGGAAATAGAAAGTATGCAATCTATATCTGCAGAAACGCTAAAAACTAAAATTAGTGAAGGTGCTCCTGTTTTTGATGTTCGTAAAGATGGTGAGTTTTCTAGTGCGCATATACCTAGTGCAAAGCATATCTCATTAGAAAAGATTAATGTGCATCTCAATGGGTTTCCAGAAGAAGAACCTTTTTATGTGCATTGTGCTGGTGGATACCGTTCTGTGATTGCGGCTTCGATACTAAAATCTCGAGGCATACATAATGTTATCGATGTAGCTGGAGGTTTTAAAGCCATAAAAGAGGCAGGAATAACAGTTTCTTAATATTTTAGACGCTTTAATTTCTCTGTTGTAATACTAAAAAGCAACTGCGAGAGTTTTCATTAAAGCGTTTTTCTGAAGCGTTAAACCTTTAAGAAAGAATACGTTTAATAAAAACCCCGTGACTTATGAGATTTTTATTTTTAATTAGTTTTTTGACAATAACGACGGTTTCTTTTGCTCAAAAGGGAAACGCCTTTGGTTTTAAAGGAGGTCTCAATTACAATAATAATGGAAATTTTTCTAGCGAGTTACTTACAGAAGATGGTGATAGAAGAATAGGTTTTCATGTCGGTATTTTTGCAAAAGCAGATATTGGGCCTATTTATGTACGACCAGAACTTGTTTATACCAGAACCTCAAGCGAATTCACGGCAGATAATTTAATTATTTCTAAGATTGATGTTCCGCTCCTTTTAGGGCTAGATATTTTAGGGCCTTTAAGTGTTTTTGCGGGGCCAGACTTGCAATATATACTCTCTAATGACTTCGGAAATTTTAATATCGATGATCCTGAAGATCAATTTACCATAGGGGTTCATCTAGGTGCTGCTCTTAATTTTGAAAATTTTGGTATCGATGTACGTTATGAGCGCGGACTTTCTGAAAATGAAGCTGATATTTTTGGGATTGAAGAGAGTAGAGTAGATACCAGACCCGACCAACTCATTTTAAGTCTCTCTGTAAAGTTGTAATAAAGCTTCACTTGTCTAAAATTCATTTTCATTAAAGGAATTCTAATCTTTAGTTATTAGATATAAGACTTACATCTCATTTTTTTTTGTCAATTAGAAAGCAATTCTATTTCTGAAATGTTAAACATTCTTTAAATGTTAAGAGTACAGTACCTTCAACAATCTAGATGGGCTATTTATCATGTATTTTTACATAATAAAAGGTTATGGGAAGAAAGAAAAAAATCACGGAAGCTAAGCTCATCGATTTGTACATGGAAGAGGTGGTTCGTTTGGAGTCAAAACCAAAGAAAATAGCATCTTTTGCAGAAGCTTGTAATTTTGATGCCGAGGACTTCAATCTGTACTTTAAAAATTTTGAAGAACTAGATCAGGCAATTTTTAAAACATTGTTTGATACTGCGGTTATTACCTTGTCTGAGAGTCCAGACTATATTTCATTTAGTAAAAAAGATAAGTTACTAAGCCTGTTTTACACCTTCTTTGAAAACCTAAGCTTAAACCGTAAGTATGTGATGATTATCGTCGAATCTTACGGAAATCCTTTAAAAGCCCTCACAATGTTTTCAGAGATGAAAACTAGCTTTTCAAATTTTATGGAATCTTTAGATATTGAGACATTAAATCTCAATATAAAGACCATAAAAAGTTTACAGAAAACATCGATTACAGAAGGCGCTTGGGTTCAGCTTTTACTTACCTTGAAATTTTGGATGACAGATGATTCTAAAGATTTTCAAAACACAGATATATTTATAGAAAAGTCAATAAACACAAGTGTAGAGTTATTAAATACGCAGTCCTTTCAAAACATACTAGATCTCGGAAAATTTATATATACTGAAAAATTTAAATCATAAAAAGACTTATTGAAAACAGCAAAAAACATTCCGTTATCAAAGTTAAGTCGGGCTTCAAAACTTTTTTCGACTGGTGCTAAAGTAGGCGTTAATTACTTAAAATATTACGGAGATAAAATTGTAAACTCTGAGGAGGATGCAAAAGAACGTCTAGACGAGAGCAATGCCACAGATATATATGATAGCCTAAAAACCTTAAAGGGAAGTGCCTTAAAGATGGCTCAAATGATGAGTATGGAGAAAAACATAATGCCTAAGGCATTTGTAGAAAAATTTTCTTTATCACAATTTTCTGTACCACCATTATCTGCTCCGTTGGTTTTAAAAACATTTAAAAAATCCTTCGGAAAGTTTCCAGATCAACTATTTGATTCTTTTAATACAGCAGCCATTAATGCGGCAAGTATTGGACAAGTACATCGAGCAGAAAAAGATGGAAAGGTGTTGGCTGTAAAAATTCAATACCCAGGTGTAGCAGATAGTGTAAAAAGTGACCTAGCGATGGTAAAGCCTATTGCAATGAAGATGTTCAATATTAAAGGCGAACATTCTGAGCAATTTTTTAAAGAAATAGAAAATAAACTTTTAGAAGAAACGGATTATGTGCTAGAGTTGGCGCAAAGTCAAGAGGTTTCAGAAAAATGCCAGCATATTCCGCACATAAAATTTCCGAAGTATTATCCAGAGTATTCTTCTAAACAGATCCTTACGATGGACTGGATGGAAGGTATTCATCTTTCAGAATTTACAGCTTATAATAAGGATCAAGCAGCATCAGATAAGCTTGGTCAGGCATTATGGGATTTTTATATGTACCAGATGCATGTGTTGCGTAAAGTACATGCAGATCCACATCCTGGTAATTTTTTAGTTTCAGAAGAAAAAGAACTTATTGCTTTAGACTTTGGTTGTATGAAAGAAATTCCATTGGAATTTTATGATCCTTATTACCGCCTTTTCAATGAAGAAGTGATTAATAATGCAGATGCTTTTGAGGAAAACTTATTAGCACTAGAAGTGTTGCGTGAAGATGATACCGAAGAGGATTTAGTGTTTTTTAAAAATATGTTTAAAGAAGTGCTAGATATTTTTACCACGCCTTTTAAATATGAAACCTTTGATTTTAGCAACGCTACTTTTTTTGATGAAATGTCTGCCTTAGGCGAGCGTTATATGAAAAATACTAATGTTAGAAAATTGAATGGTAATAGAGGTTCACGTCATATTGTGTACATGAACCGAACATTCTTTGGTCTTTTTAGCCTTATGTTTGATTTGAAGGCAGATGCCATAAAAATCGATAATTATAAGAAGTATCTAAAATAGGAAGAGGAAAAAGCTTGACTCAGATCATAGAAGAGATGAACGAAGTCGCTGAAGGTGTTAAAATAATAAAAGCACTAATGAAACTTGTAGAAGATTATAAGGTAGATATGCCTATTTCACGTGAAGTATATAAAGTGTTTTATTGAGGTAACCCAGTGATGGAAGTCTTTAAAGACTTAGTAAAACTTGAAAGTGGTAGCGAGCATGACCCGTGTTAGACTCAAATTCTAAAAATGATTATAAAACTTTAGTGTTTTTTGTTTCGTACTTTAAAAAGACTAATTATATTTGCATCCGCATTCAGGCAGATAGCTTGAACAGACACTTTGGAGAGTTGGCAGAGTGGTCGAATGCGGCAGTCTTGAAAACTGTTGAGGGTCACACCTCCAGGGGTTCGAATCCCTTACTCTCCGCATATATCCCCCGTTATCTTTTAAGATGACGGGTTTTTTTATGAACTTTTATTTGTGCTAAATGTTGGTACAGTTGTTGAAATGCACTAAATACTAGTAAAGTAAATTTTATTTTAATTAATTAAGAGGTTTTTAATCCATATGAATACTCGAATTTTTCTCGTTTTAAGTGTTGTTTTTGTTTTTAGTAATTGTTCTAAAAAGAATAATTATAAAAACACATCAAGAGCTACAGGTTGGAGCATGCTATCGCGTACTGGCGGAGCTGCAAATGACTACAACGCAAGTGCAAAGAATCAAAGAACTGGGCCTGGGCTTGTTTTTATTGAAGGCGGTACTTTTACTATGGGCCGTGTAAAAGATGACCCGCTTAAAGATTTTAATAACACACCAACACAGCAACATGTGATGTCCTATTATATGGATGAAACTGAGGTTACTAACTTGATGTATTTAGAGTATTTAGATTGGTTAAAAAAAGTATTTCCGCCAAGTAATCCCAATTATAAAAATATACATCAAAATGCCATACCCGATACACTGGTTTGGCGTAATGCATTAGGAGCAAATGAAGCAATGGTTCGTAATTACCTGAGACATCCAGCTTATTCAAACTATCCTGTTATAGGTGTTAGTTGGGTACAAGCCGTTGAATTTTGTAATTGGCGTACAGATAGGGTGAATGAAGTAATGCTCGCAGAGGAGAATTTTTCATCAAAAGATGCTCGATATAAAGCCACAGCTACAGAGAATTTCTCTACAAAAACCTATTTAATGTCACCTACTTCGGTTTACGGAGGTAATGATTCATTACTTAATGGAGGTAAACGTTCTGCAAAACTTGTGAAAGTACGTGAAGATTCGTCAAAAGTTACCAATCGTTCTACAGAGTTGTATGTGAGAAGAAAAGATGGGTTCTTTTTGCCAGAATATCGCTTGCCAACAGAAGCAGAATGGGAGTTTGCCGCACTAGGACTTCAAGGGATAAGAGAGTATAATATACAAAAAGGGAGAAAAAAATATCCTTGGAATGGTCAGTACTCACGTTCTGGATCTCGTAAAACAAGAGGAGATCAATTGGC
>JALZVC010000018.1 GCA_023301205.1 Flavobacteriaceae bacterium | reverse complement strand
GAATTTGCAATTACAAAAAATGTGCTTTTTAGATATTTTGGTTTAGCCTTTTTCCAAGTTTTTTTGAAGGTTTTAATTTGATAATTCTGTAGGGTTTCTTTTAATGATAGTATTTGGCCTTGATATTCTAAACCACTTGCTGTTTCTGTAAATTCTGGGATAAATGAGGAGTCTTTAGCACGTAAGAAAAACCAATATTCTTCTTGGGCAATTCCTGAAAATCCAATGAGTGATAGCAATAATAAAATAAAAAGTGATTTTTTCATAATTTAAAAATTTCAGCAGTAATAGCGCAAAGTAATGGCCAGCAACTCAAACAAATATTTATCTTAGCACAAAATATAACATTCAAGTGCAAAACGTCTCAATTTACAAAAATCCTTTTACATACGTATTTTATGCATTAGTGATTCTTTATATCATAATGTATGGGCCTTACGGCCTTGAAGATGGTGACAACGGAACGGTGTTTAGTATTTCGTGGAGTATGTATCACGGGGTTTTCCCGTATCGTGATTTTATTTACATTAAACCGCCAATGTCTCCGTATTTTCACTCCTTACCCTTATATATTTCTGAAGAGTTTGCTTACCTTTTTAATAGGATGTTTTATTATGTTCAGGTATTTGGATATTCCTTGTTATTGTCTCATTTGGCTTGTAGGGCCTTTTCCATAAAACGGAGTGATATTGTTTATTTTATTGCAATAGTTGGTGCTTTAGTCTCTATACATAACTATCCGCCAATGCCTTGGAACACTATAGATGGAGTGTTTTTTAGCACAATAGGAATCTACCTTTTATTTCAAGACAAAAAAACGTGGTGGAAATTGTTATTAGCCGCGTTCTTCGTTTCTCTAGGGGTGTTGTGTAAGCAGTCATTTTATTTTTTTCCAGTCTTTATCAGTGTTTATTTATTGTTTACCAAACAGTTTAAAACCCTGCTTTGGTTTATAGGTTTTGGTTTGTTATTTGCTTCCGCATTTTTAGGGGTGTTGTATATAAACGATGCCTTAGATTTATTTTTTGAGCAAATGTTTAGTTTCACATCGGGGAGCAGTTTTTGGCGTACTGGGTTTCATACCTATTATATGGCCATAAAAACAAATGTCTTGCTGCTTGCAGCATTAATTATTGCCATATGGTTACTTAAAAAAGTAGTGCCTCATAATATGGTGTATATTTTAGTGCAGCTTGTAATTGCTGGGATTTTAATTTATCTCTTTGTAAATGAAGATCCTTTTCACACCGTAAAAAAATCTATTATACAGACCTTATTTGTGTTTTCTGTAGGGTATTCTGTATGGCGCTTAAGGAGCAATACTGCATATTGGTTCTTGCTATTATTACTAAGTTTAGGTTGGTGCGCTTCTATAAGTAATGGTTTTAACACACCTATAGATGTATCTACGCCCATCGTGTTTACCATTTTTCTTTTTGTGTTTTCTAAGGAAACTATTCCATTTAAAAAGGTCACTGGTTTTGCGGTAGTATTGTTATATATAGTAACCTTTTATATAGGCTATCAAAATGTATATATGGATAGTGATCGTAAAGAACTCACTTATGATATGGGAGAAATCTATCCTCAACTGGCAATGATTAAAAGTGATAGAGATACCTTCGAGAAATATGCAGAATTAAAAGAACTGTCGCAACAGCAAACAAATTATACGGTATTGCCGTCAGTAACCCTAGCACATTACTTAACAGAAACCGTTAATCCTATTGGTATAGATTGGGTTTTTAATCATCATATTGCAGATAAATTTGATGAGTATATTGCAAAACTTGAAGATAACAATGTCACCGTTTTACTGGAAAACGACTTTGAGACTTCGATTAATAATTATGAGAAAGAATCTTTAGTGTCGCTTTATGTAAGGGACAATTGGGAGCTCGTAGCTACTCATGAGTATTTCAGGGTTTATAAGAAGGCACAGTAACTATTCTACTATTTATTTTATAGTCTAATAAACGCGGTATTTTTTGTAGATTTGACTACGGAAATGTGACGCATTCAAAGCGCCTAATTTGATTAAAATAAACCCTTCTAAACAAAAACACGTATTCATTGATCGATCTTAAAAACACTTTGTTATCAATAATCATCCCTGTGTATAACGAGGAGGAAAATGTGGTTTTGCTTACAGAGCAAATAGAAAACGCTTTACTAGATTACACGTTCGAAATTATTTTTATCGATGATTTCTCTACAGATGCAACAGTTGCTGCTGTAAAGAAAATGGACAATAAAAAAGTACACCTTATTGAGTTAAAACGCAATTATGGGCAAAGCTTGGCGCTAGCTGCGGGTATTGATTATGCTAGTGGTGCCTTTATCATCACTATGGATGGGGATATGCAAAACGACCCCACAGACATCCCAATGATGTTGCAGAAATCTATAGACGAAGACCTAGATCTTGTTACTGGAATACGCGCAAAACGCAAAGATAGTTTTGTAAAGAAGATCCCTTCAAAGATTGCTAACTTCATCATTAGGAAAACCACAAAATTAAATATTAAAGATCAAGGTTGTGCCTTAAAAGTGTTTACTCGTGAAACCGCAAAGGAGCTAAACCTTTATGGCGAGATGCATCGCTTTATTGCTTTGCTTGCTTTTTTAAATGGCGCTAGAATAAAAGAAGTTCCAGTAAAACATCACCCCAGAAAATTTGGTGTTTCTAAGTATGGACTAGGAAGAACGATAAAGGTGATTAATGATATTTTATTAATCCTCTTTCAACGTAATTACTTGCAGAAACCATTATATCTCTTCGGAAATATCGGTTTGTTTCTATTT
>JALZVC010000017.1 GCA_023301205.1 Flavobacteriaceae bacterium | reverse complement strand
GATGAGCGCGTACTTGTGACGACGCTTACAAAACGTATGGCAGAAGAACTCACTAAATACCTATCTAGAGTAAATGTGCGCTGTAGGTACATACACAGTGATGTAGATACACTAGAACGTGTAGAAATTATGCAAGATCTCCGTATGGGTATTTTTGATGTACTTATAGGTGTAAACCTATTACGTGAAGGACTGGATTTACCAGAAGTAAGTTTAGTTGCTATTCTAGATGCAGATAAAGAAGGTTTTTTACGTAGTCATCGTTCTCTAACCCAAACCGTAGGTCGTGCAGCACGTAACATAAATGGGCGAGCAATTATGTATGCAGATAAAATAACTAAAAGTATGCAGCTCACTATTGATGCTACTAACTACAAACGTGAAAAGCAAATAGCTTACAATACCAAAAATAATATCACACCTACACAAATAAAAAAGTCATTTGATAATGCACTCTCAAATAGTAAAAAGAACGCCTACATTATTGAAACAGCAGAAAGTCTTGCGGCAGAAGCAAAGGAAAACGAATATTTGACCAAGCCTCAAATAGAAAAGAAAATTAGGGATACCAGAAAGGCTATGGAAACAGCAGCAAAAGAACTTGATTTTATGATGGCAGCTAAGTTAAGAGATAAGATTAAAAGCTGGCAGAAAGAAATAGTAGATATTTAGATGTTATCTACAAGCAAAACACAAATCAATACTTAATTAAAATGGGACATAATATTTGTGCAATTATTGGGCAAAAAAACATTAAAATTGATAAAATTAAAGAATTTGCTTTGGCAACTGCTTTTGAAAATGAATTTGCAATTGTAATTTTAGACTTTGACGCAATGCTTTATTTAGGCAGTAAGTTGTCCTTAAATATGGATTCAGAGAGTGAAAATATTGAATGGGCTTGTGAATTATCATTCTTTATTTCTAAGGAAATTGGTATGCAGAAATACGCAATAATTCAAACAGATTATTTTGGAGGAATGGGAGACCAATGTGCATCTCTTTATGAAGATGGAAAAATTGTTGTTAAAGAAAAATCAATAAATGAAATACTGAAAAAACTAGGTGTTATTAACAAAGAAGGACTAAATGAATTTGACACATTAAACCTTTCAGAATACAGAAATAGTGAATACTATTATTGGGATGAGCATAATTGGGCTGAAAAGAAAGATAATATGATTGCTGGAAAAATACTAAAATGATAAAATGAGTAAAACATTTGTAATAGGAGATTTACACGGATGTTATGATGAATTCATAGAATTATCAAATCAAATAGGGATAACAAAAAATGATTTAGTTATCTCTCTTGGCGATATTGTTGATAGAGGAAATAAATCTGTTGAACTTTATAATTATTTTAAAAATCGTGAAAACTCAATAGTATTAATGGGAAATCACGAAAGAAAGCACCAAAGAGGAATTTTAAGTTATTCTCAAGAAATTGTTAAAGTTCAATTTGCTGATGAATATATTGAATTTGTAAAATGGACTGAAACTCTTCCATATTTCTTTGAAACGAATGAAGCAATAATTGTTCACGCATTTTTTGAGCACGACAAAAATTTACAAGAACAAAAACAAGAAGTGCTTTCTGGAACGACTTCTGGCTCTAAATATTTAGAAAATAAATATGAGGAAGGGAAATTTTGGTCTGATTATTATAAAGGAGAAAAACCTATAATTTATGGACATCACGTAGTTGGTGATAAACCTAAAATTTATAATAATACTTATGGAATTGATACTGGAGCTTGTCACGGAGGAAAACTAACAATAATTGAATTACCTGGGTTCAAAATTCACCAAATAAAAGTTAATAATGATTATTGGAAAGAAGAACAGTCAAAATGGCAAATACCCATTTTAAATGCTAAAAATTGGGAGGAAATGAAAATTGAGTACATACATAACCAATTAAGTAAATTAAGCTATAAAGAAGAGGTTAAAATTAAAGAATTCCTAAAAGGGATTGAAAATTGGATTAATAATGTCCAAAATACAATCATTACTATCAAGGGGAAATTAGAGGAAATTACAATTAAGTTAAAGGAAAAACATAAAGAATTGTTTAATAAAGAGGTAGCTAAACTTAGTTATAGGTCATTTATATTTAAAGCAAATTCTAATAACCTACAATTATCTGATTTAGAAAAAGTTCTAAATACACCCCAGAAAGTTATTGATTTAGCAAGAGAGTTAAATTTGTCAGAAATTCCGGAGAGAAAAAGCCAGTAGATAACAAGGTATAAAAAACATAGGGCGTTTGTGCTAAACCGAAAGATCTGTGTTCATCTGCAAAGTCCGCTAAATATAAAATTTAGCGTTTAAAAAAGAAAAGATAAAAGCAAAATATTTATATTTAGCTAAGTAATAAACCGAAACGATAGTGCTTATCACCTGCCCTACGTTTCTTATACTAAACGTTGTTATGTTACTTTGTGAGCAATAGTGTATTTTTGCGATATGGCAAATCATCCAGATTCTATTAGACTTAACAAAGCAATTAGCGACAGCGGATATTGTTCAAGAAGACAAGCAGATAAATTAATTGAAGAAGGAAACGTCACCTTAAATGGTAAGCCAGTTCAATTAGGAGATCGGGCGATGCCAGATGATAAGATTCATGTAGAAGGTAACTTGATTACGGCCAACGATAATCTTGTGTATATCGTACTAAATAAACCAGTAGGTATTACGTGCACAACGGATCTACGTGTAGAGGGTAATGTAGTAGATTTTATAGGTCACAAAGAACGCATTTTTCACGTAGGACGTCTAGATAAACCAAGTGAAGGCCTACTTTTAATGACAAACGATGGCGATATTGTAAATAAAATATTACGAGCGGGTAACAGTCACGAGAAAGAATATTTTGTAAAAGTGGATAGACCCATTACCTCAGAGTTTATTAGAAGAATGGGCAATGGAGTTCCTCTGGAAGAATTAGAGACCACCACTAAAAAATGTTTTGTGGAGCAAGTGAGTCGTTTCGTTTTTAGAATCATTTTAGTGCAAGGATTAAACCGACAAATTAGACGGATGTGTGAATATCTAGATTATGAAGTCCAACAACTAAAGCGTGAACGAATCATGAATGTAGAGCTTGGCGAACTACCTTATGGCAAGTGGCGTGATTTAACTAAAGAAGAACTACAAGGATTACAAGAATCTGTTGCAGAAAGCAACAACGCGTCATACGTTGATAATAAAGATGCTAAAAAAGGATCTATAAAACAGGGTGATAATGGACGTAATAAGCCCCGAAGAGATACCAATAAACCTGTATCTAGGATAGACAACCCCCAAAGAAGGAGAGGACGAAATACACAATAAAAAAAAGCCATACATCATTGTTAATGCCAGGCAACTTATTAACTAACCAAACTATTTTGATTTACGAAATCTCAAAAATAAAGGCGAAGACTAATATTTGGCGTCAAATCCAATGCTCTATTTTCAATAAGCGTAGGTACATCATCAATAAGCGAGTAATAAGCATTTACAACATTCCTTCGGTTTAAGATGTTCCATATAGAAATTCCCATGCTTCCTCTTATTTTTTCTGAAATATCAAACACATACGTAGTGGAGAAATCTAATTTAAAATAATCAGGTAATCTTTCCGCATTAGGAGTATCTAAAAGAATTTCGCCATTACTACCCGGGGCAATGTCTGCTAGCAAAGTAAAAGGTTTCCCTGTATTATATCTAGCACCTAAACCTACTTGTAAGCCGTTTCGCTTATACGTTAACGCGGCATTTACAGTATGAGTAACATCTAAATTATTTGGAAAAACTTCCGGTGTTAATCCATTAAAATCATATTCATTTTCAGCATACGAATAGCCAATCCAACTTGTAACACCCTTCCATTCTTTTTGTAATAAGACATCTATTCCTTTAGCTGTATATTCTCCCAGCGCACTAACTAATTCAAACTGATTTTGAAACCCTTGTCCTCGTGTAGATATCCCATCTACTATTTTATAATAGCCTTCAATATTTAGGTTTAATTTTTTCTTACCAAAACCCACTCCTGCAGCAACCTTCTTAGCCCTAACAATCGGATTATTATCCTCATCTGCTAGAGTCCATCTTCGCTGCTCTATTCCCAAAAAATCATCTTGCCGATCAATAATTTGTGTCGTAGTTTGACTTTTTGTTTCTGCAGATGCAGCTATAGAAAACACCTCATCTAATTGCCATTGAAAATTTGCAAAAGGCTCTATACGTATGTTATCAAATTTTTCATAATACATCCCTCTACCTCCTACTTTAAGTGTTCTATCTTCTTTCTTTGAAGTAAAAATTAATTCGCCGTATAAACTATGTATTTGTAAAATATTTCTTGTAAAGCTTCTAAAATCTGGCCGATTAACATCCTGCAAATCTGTTACGCTTGTATTGGTATAGTGGTATCCGTATTTAGTTTGCAACTTTTTAGACACCTTATAATAAGAATCTAGCTTAAAGCCATATTCCGTAACACCATTCTCTTGTATCAATCGTTGGTCATTGACCACATCTCTATTAATAGCCTCTAATCGATACCTACTCGCAAAAGCTTGTGATCGTATAGTCCATTTAGAAGAAAGTGATTTTTCATACGAAACACTACCTAGTAATGTATTTTGGTCTAGACCACTTCGTAAAGATTCTGTCGCTCCTCCTGTAACAGCTTCTTCTTCATAGCTTAAGCTATTATTCAAAAAAAGTAGATTTGCCGTGACTTGATCATTTTCAGAAATATCATGTATTACTTTTAACGATGCATCTGCAAAATAAAATTGCTCCTCACTATTAAAATTAAAAAAAGCGGGGTTATTGGCTATATCTGTATCTTGAAATATCCTACTGCTATATTGACTATAAGTTGGCGTAAATATAACGTCTGTTAAAGAACGTCTACCAGAAACCATTAAACGTGTGTTTTCTGAAATTTGAAAATTTGAAAACGCATCTGCTGCAATAAAATTAAAGCCAACACCAGACCGGTTAGCCCCTTGTATATTATCCTTCAAGCTAATATCAATAACAGAAGATACACCTTCTGCATATTGAGGAGACGAAACATTTTTGTATAAGGTAACCTCATCAATTAAATACGGATTAAAAGCAGAGATTAAACCAAAAAAGTGGCCGGTTTGATACATTTTAACGCCTTCATACAAAAAAAGGTTCTGATCGTTAGTACCCCCTCTCACATTAATATCAGATACTTTTTCTTCTACACTGGTGATACCAGGAACTGCCTGCACCGTCTGCAGCACATCTGGCTCTATTAAACCTGGTAAAATACCTAAAGAAGAAGGGTTAATTGTAACACTTGCATCAATGTTTTTTGCGATACCAGGTGCTAAGTAATGAAAAATTAGCACCTCGCTTAGTGCAGCTACATTATTGGTAAGTCTGCTGTTATTTTCGTAAATAGAAATATAGCGTTCAGAGAGTACCTCGAAGGTTAGATTAGTTGTAAACTGCAACCAATAAATCATCTCATCTTTACTCATACTGGTCAGGTCTGGTAAAGAAATACTTTTACCACCTATAGCTTCGTCAGCAAAAGAGAATTTAATTTGATACGTAGATTCAATGAGTTGTAAGGCATCTTCGAGCGGTATTTTTTCTGAAGATTGTGCGGCAAGCGTACTTACTCCTATACAATAGAAGGCATACATTAGAAAAAAAACACGTAACGTTTTATTCACTCGATATATTGATCTTTTTTCCTTTTTTAATATAAGTTAACTGCATTGGGGAAGTAATAGTTTTTAAGGCTATAGTTAGGTCTTTATGTTTAAAACCTCCTGTAAATAAGGTCGTGTCATTTACATTTGTCGTTTCGACAACTACATCGTATTGTCGCTCAAATTCTCTAATTACATCAATAAAAGGCGTACTTACAAATGTACTTTCACCACCTACCCACGTAGGCGAAGATCTAGTATCAATAAAACTCTTTGTTATTTTTCCGTTTTCTAAAATCACTTTATCGGTAGGGTCAAGAACCACAGAAGCAGTCCCAGAACTGACTTGAACAGACCCTTCAAAACAAGTTACCTCAAGTTTACTATCTCTATATCTTACATTAAATTCTGTACCTAAAACGGTAACGGTTCCTCCAGTAGTAGTCACGGTAAAACGCTCTCCCTTTGCTACCTTAAAATAAGCTTCGCCATCTAAGTTAAGATTCCTATTGTTATCCCAAGCGTTTTTATTGAATAGCAACTCTGAGTCGGCATTAACAATAACAGAAGACCCATCTGGCAGCATTACATTTTCTGTATGTGCCAATTGTGTAGCAATTTTAGTATCTAGTGTCGTGGTATAATAAAAGATGCCTAATGCAATAACGAGCACAGCAGCAATCTTTGTAAGGGTAGCGAAATCAAAACTACGAGGTGTAGTTTTTTCTTTTAAATCTAAAGACGCTAACGAAGTTGCAGCATCAAAATGAGGAGCTTCTACTCCTGCAGCTATATTGGAAATGTGCTGGAGGGTCTGAAAATCTTCAGAGCCCTCTAGCACTTTTAATTCCTCCGCAGTTAAATCGTAATCTAGCCACTTTTTAATTAAACTTTCCTCTTTCATAGCAATTTATATGTATATAACATTTCAGAAATTAAAATCCCTACCCTATTTTTTAAATAGTATCTAATTAAATTATAAACTCCAATATTAACGGGGATTACCAACTATATTAATATTTAATTATTTTGATGAAAAACCAAAAACGTACATTTTAAAGCGTATATTTTTTAAATTCCATCAATTTGTTCTCGTATTTTTTTTAATGCTCCATAAACCCTTTTCTCCACCGCCTTTACGCTAATGTCTAAAAGCGCTGCAACTTCCTTAAAACGCTTGCCTTCTACTCTATTTAATAAAAAAGCAACACGTTCTGCCTCGGTTAAAGAGGCTATCGCATTTTCTATTTCTATTTTGTACTCTTTTTCCCTTAAAACAAATTCTGGCGTCTCATTATTAATTAAATTTTGAGGCCTTTCATTAAACTTTAGCACCACTTTTTGATGTCTATATTCATTAATGCTCAAGTTATTTGCAGTGGTAAACAAAAAACTCTTTGCTTTAGATGGTGTTACCTTTTTGCAATTCTCCCATAATTTAATAAATGCCTCTTGCATTTTATCTTGAGGATGTAACGCACTGCCAAACTTGTAATATAAGAAGTCATGAATATTCTTTGAGTACTTTGTGTAAATAGCATCAAAGATTTCTTTTTTGCAAACAGTATCTTGCAGGTCTTTATTCATGTCTTAATTTGAGAATACAAAGAAGTAACAATTATTTTTAATTATCAAGGTAGGGATTTTTATTTCTGAAATGTTATATACCTGAAGCTCGAGCATAACCAACTTTTAAAAAAGAAAAATTATGAAAAATCACTTACGTATATTTAGCTTATTACTTGCTTGCTGCGCGTTACTCTTGAGCTCGTGTGAAACGGAAGACACAGAAATTGAAAATCCACCAGTTGAAGACAGTATTGTCGCAGAATCTGAATTAGCAAACTTAATACAACGTGCCGCTATAGAAGATCGATCTTTTGATGATTTTATTGACTTAGCAGATTGTTTCTCTATTAATTTACCATTCACGGTAGTCATAAACGATGTTTCTTTAACCATAAATGATGAAAATGATTATGCCGCTGTTATTGCTTTAATCGCAAAATTTAATAATAAATTTGATGTAGAGTTGATCTACCCAATTGTAATTACCTTAAATGACTTTACACAAGTGGTAATTAACGCTGAAGAAGAACTTATCCCTTTTGTAGCCGCCTGTCTAGAGATGGATCAAGATATTCCTTGTATTGAGTTTGTATACCCATTATCCTTTTCAATTTTTAATATAGAGTTTGAACTTATAGATACCATAACAATTGAATCTAACGAAGCGCTTTATTTATTTATTGAAAATTTACAAGCTGGGGTATTAGTTAGTCTCAATTTTCCAGTACAAATGGAACTTCAAAATGGAGAAATAATTGAATTAAATAGCAATGCAGAAATTCAAGCAGCCATTGAAGCAGCAGAGCTTGAATGTAATATGATGAACCAAACCGAGTTTGGTTGTTATGAATTTATTATTGTAGACCAAGGTTGTGATGATGATGGTAATGGTGAGGCTACTTTTGTGTTAAACATTATTAATGCCCCAGAAAATCAGCAGGAATGTGCAGGGCTACTCCCTTTTTCTTTAACAATGCACCTTACGCTAGAGGATGCCATTAATGGTATAATTGCCCCAGGAATTCTATTTAACGAATCTGTAGAATTAGCATCTCAAACATTATATGCACGTTTTGAAAGAATAGCTACTGGAGATTTTGAAATTCAACCATTAGAGTTGGTTGTAGAAGCTTGCGAAGGAGATGCAGACTTTAGCTGTTTTGAAGATAATCTTAGCGATACGTTATTCCGTTGCGTCAATAGTTTTAATGAAACTGCATTTTTCACTCTCGATTTTGCTGTTACATTTTGTGAAGATGAGACTGAATTTAATGTTACCTATCACACTACAGAAGCTAACGCAATAGTTAATCAACTTGCTATTAGCAATACAGAATCGTTTTCAATAGAGTCCCCGTTTTCAGACAACATAATTTATGTAAGAGTTACAGTTACTGATAATCCAGATGAATTTATGATTTACCCCATAACACTGGTAGTATCAAATTGCAACGACGATCTATGCACAGAAGCTGAACTAATAGGCTATTTAAATCAATGTGTTTGGAATGTAGAAGGACCCAGTGAACCATATATACTGCAGTTTGAAGGCGGAAATGTAATTGCTTATTTAGGTAATGATAGTCAAGCAAGGCCATTAACCACAGGTACAAATATCATAGAAAGTTCTGGAGAAGAATTCCCATTTTTCATACTGGATTCGTTTACTGATGATTTTGCACCACTAAACAATGTGTATGAAGTAGGTCAGTGTAGTGAAGAACAAATTTCAGTGCATACAATCGATCCGGGCAATATAGAATTAGTTTTTACAGAAATGTTTAGAGATTGTGACACAAATTGTGACAATCCTGGATTCCTTACAGATGATTTAGTGATCTACATGCCTTTTGCAAATGAAATGGTTGATCTAATCTCTGACTTTGAAGTAAACAACCCTCCTGCTTTCTTTATAGAAGACAGAGATGGTAATCCTAATTGCGCAGCGTTCTTTGATGGTGACTCGGCGGCAATACCTATCAGTGATATAAATAATATAGTTAATGGAGACGCATTTGCAGTAAGTCTCTGGTTCCAGATGGCAAATGTAAATGCAGGAGATTTAGAAAAATTTATTCAAAAAGGAAGTACTGACAGTGAAGGTTTTTCAATTAGAGTATTTGATTTAAACACCCCTTTATGCTTTTCAGATAATCCACCATTTAACCTGTGGGACGATGACTGGAATAATGAAGTCGACGTGGTATGGACCAATACAGACTGGCACCATCTTGTAATCACCAGATCAACAGATGGTAATGTACAACTATGGAGAGACGGGGTACTTCGTAACTCTGGTACGGGTATGCAGGTAGGAAACGAATTAGATGGCTTTTATTATTTAGGAGAAAACTTCTTAGGAGCTATGGATGATCTTAGGGTTTATACTAGAGCATTAAATGGTAATGAAATAATTCAATTATATAATCTTGAGGCAGATTGCTTCACGTGCTTATAATTTAAAGATAGTTTGTTTAGGTTAAATTAGTTGATTAAGAGCTGCCATACGCCAATGGCAGCTTTTTTT
>JALZVC010000016.1 GCA_023301205.1 Flavobacteriaceae bacterium | reverse complement strand
GTAATATCATCTTCTATACGCACCCAGATTGTTTCACCTGTACTTGTTAGAGGAATTAATAAAGGATCGGATGCATTTTCTGCATCCATCATATTTCCGAAGTATGTAACACTCAGTCCTACCACTCCGTTAATGATATCATCATTTTTCTCATTTGGATCAAAAATTGCGGTACCGTTATCTTCTATGTCACAGCCAATAAGCGGTGAAGGTGCTGTAAATGGAGGTGTAGATCCTAATACAAGGTCAAAGCTACCTTCTGTTGTACAGCCAAGGTTGTTTGTGGCTTGTACAAAAATAGTGAAGAAACTACTTGTGTAAGTCGTTGGGTCTGGGATAGGATTAGTACCCGCCTGAGCATCTGCTAATGTTTCAAAATACATAAGGCTAACGTCAACCAAGTTATTTAAGATTTCGTCTTCTTTTGTAGTTAAATCAAAGACTTCTAGGCCGTCTTCATCGTTATCACACAAGAAAAAATCTGATATTGGTACGGTGATTTCTGGCGCAAAATCTACTTGGATTTCTAAAGGGATAACATCAAAACAGTTGTCAAAAATATCTTCTAGACGCGCGAACAAGACTTGAAAATTGGGTACCATGTTTTGATACATGGTCGGGTCTGGAATAACATTTGTATCTGTCATTGCATCAAGCTCTGTTTCATAGTAATCTACTTCTAGATTACTTTGCCCATTTATTATTTGCGCATTAGCTTGGGTAAGATCAAATATAGCAAAGCCATCATTGGCAGCGTCATCACATTCCCTATTAATGTCTGGTATAACAGCAATTGGTTGTTGGGCAAATTCTATAATTATTTCATCTGTAGCTGTACAAGATGCACTTAAAAAAGCTTCTATTTGATAAACACCTCCTTGCGTGACAGTTATTGTGTTGTTTGTCTCTCCTAGTAGAATATCAAATTGGCCATTGGTTGGGTTTTGTATAGACCATTGAAAAGTAGCTCCTGGTGCAGATTCTTCAACACCAAAAGTAAATGCTTCTCCTTCACAGGGCGCATTACCAGAAACAATAGTAGCATCAGCTGGTAGGGCAACACCAATGTTAAAACTCCCCTCTCTAAAAAAAACTGCGGAGTCAAAAGCAGAGTCTCCTCTATCTCCCACAACCATTTTAAGTTCATAAGTCTCACCAGGAATTAGTGAAGCCATAGCAGCTAGTCCTTGGGTATAACCATCAAACTGTATTTCGTTCATGTTATTGGCTCCTTGATTGCTGATATATAATTCTGGAAAGAAATTTAATCCGAGCACCTCTGAACCACAAGTAAAAGTATCATCATGTATGGATAATGTATTAACTACTACCCCAGCAGAACCTGGCACGGCAGCAATATTTGTGCCTCCAAATACAGTTCCGGAATCATCTGGTATTCCTGGGCCTTTTAACAAAAAGGCAAAACCATCTCTAAAAGTGTCTGTACATTCAAATTGATCCTCATACTCCTCTGAAGCAAAGATGAATTCAAACGATAATTCAGATACTACTGGGACAAATGTGAATTGAAATACGGTGGCATTATTAGTCGTTGAGTTATTCCCATCTAAGCCAAATAGTACTTGCTGTAAATCTGCATCACCTGGCCATGCGCCATTTCCATCACTTATTCCAGCACTATTATTTGGTCCTTCTGCGCTATTTGCAAATCCACCAGATAGTATAATTCCAGACTCAAACGGGAAATTTGTGCCTGTAGCGTCAAAATATCCCCAGCTTCGCTCGTCAATATCTGTAACTCCATCTGGATTTTCTTGTAAAAAAGTAAATTCTACATCACCACAACCACTACCCCCTATGAGTACTTCAGTAATCATTTGTTCTGGAGTAAAGTTGGTCTGGGGAGCCATTGGGTCATCGACCACTATGCTTTGGGCCATGCCGACAAACGGTGCAATCAATAAAATTGTTAGTAATAATCTTTTCATAGCAGTTACTTAAGGCTTCAAATATATTGAATACATTGGTTTTGTTTTGCTATTTTCGCAAAAAAATAAACTTATGCAATCTCATAATATTATCATACAACCTACAAATAACGAAAATATTGTAAAATTTGTAGCAAATACTTTCCTTACACAAGCTAAAAGTTATGAGTTTAATAATATAGATGATGCTGGTCAAAGCGCTATTGCACAGGAGTTGTTTTGTCTTCCGTTTGTAAAAACGGTCTATATTTCTCAAAATTTTATTGCGATAGAAAAATATAATATAGTAAGCTGGGAAATGGTTCAAGATGAATTGGCAGAATCGATAAGTGAGTACATAGATTCTGGAAAACCTGTAGTGAATGAAATTTCAAACAAGAAAAAGATTCCAGTAACTGTTTATGGCGAAACCACACCTAATCCTGCCGTTTTAAAATTTGTTGCAAACAAACCACTAGTTACCGGGACTTTTGAGTTTAAAAGTATTGATGACGCGAAGCACGCACCTTTAGCGACAGCATTGTTTAACTTCCCATTTGTGAAAGAGGTTTTCATGAGTAATAACTATGTTTCTATTATGAAATATGAAGTTGCAGAATGGGAAGAAATAAGTAATCAATTAAGAGAATTTATTAGGGGTTATATTGAAGATGGGAAAACTATATTCACAGACGAGATGCTTTCTGAAACTTTAAAAGAAGAACAAAAAGCTGTTGCATCAACAACTGATGTGAAATCTAAGAAAATATATTCTGATATTGATAATGAGATTATGGATATTCTTGATGAATATGTAAAGCCTGCTGTAGCTAGTGATGGTGGTCATATTGCCTTTGATAGTTTTGATCCAGAAACAAAAACTGTAAAGGTTATTTTACAAGGAGCTTGTAGTGGTTGTCCTTCTTCTGCGGTTACACTTAAAAATGGAATCCAGACCATGCTAAAAGAAATGATGCAAGGTAGGGTAGAGCTAGTGGAGGCTGTAAATGGATAATACTCTTAATAGTGTATCCACTTCCTGTAATATATAGCGCATTGCAATACTATTTAACGAAGTTTTTTTTAGCATCCCATTATTCTTTGTATATTAACATTTCAGAAATAATTAATTTAAAAACAAAGAATTATGGCAATTTTAAAAGTAATTGAAGTATTATCAAACTCTAAAAAAGGCTGGGAAGATGCAGCTCAAAATGCAGTAACACACGCTTCTAGGAGTATAAAAAATATTAAGTCTTGTTATGTGAATGAACAAACTTGTGTTGTTGATGATGGTAAGATAACGGAGTACCGAGTAAATTGTAAGATTACATTTGAGGTAAAGTAATTAAAACCTACTATATTACATGCGCTTTTGGATTTTCCAAAAGCGTATTTTTATTTTAAAAGAAGATGAAAAAATTTAAGTTCTTGATGGTCACACTATTTGCAATAATAGGATGTACTTCTTCTCAAGAAAAAAAAGAAGCACATTTGTATACCAATAATTTAATAAAAGAGACGAGCCCTTATCTTCTGCAACATGCCCACAATCCTGTTGATTGGAGCGCCTGGAATGATGAGACCTTAGACTTGGCGAAAAAAGAAAATAAGTTAATGATTATCAGTATCGGTTATTCTGCTTGTCATTGGTGTCACGTTATGGAACACGAAAGCTTTGAAGACAGCCTCGTCGCAGCAACTATGAATACTAATTTTATTCCTGTAAAAGTAGACCGAGAGGAACGGCCAGATGTGGATCAAATTTATATTAGTGCAGTACAATTGATGACAGGTAGTGCTGGGTGGCCACTCAATGTTGTAGCCCTACCCGACGGCAGACCAGTATGGGGAGGAACTTATTTTAAAAAAAATGAATGGATTGATGTTTTAGAGCGCATTCAAAAAATTAATAACGATACCCCAGAAAAATTACTTGAGATTGCAACACAATTAGAGGAGGGTATTAAAAGCTTAGATCTGGTTACGCTAAATAAGGAAGATGTAGATTTAAAAGAGTACCCACTAGAATCAATTGTTAAAATCTGGAAATCTTCATTTGACCATCGTTTTGGGGGTTATAAGCGTGCTCCTAAATTTATGATGCCGTCAAATTACGAATATCTTTTAAGGCACAGTGTGCAAAATAATGATGACGAACTTAAAGAGCACGTGTTGTTTACTTTAGACCAAATGGCTTATGGTGGGGTTTATGATGCCGTGGGCGGGGGTTTTTCTAGATATAGCGTAGATGAAAAATGGCACGTACCTCATTTTGAAAAAATGCTTTACGACAATGCTCAGCTTGTTAGTCTTTATAGTAATGCCTATAAATTAACAAATAAGCAGTTATACAAAGATGTAATAGAAGAGACGCTGGTTTATATCAGTGAAGAAATGACAGCGCCTGAGGGTGTGTTTTATTCTTCTCTAGATGCAGATAGTATCGATGAAGAAGGAGAACTAGAGGAGGGAGCATATTATGTATACACGGAGCAAGAGTTAAGAGAACAAATAGGAGCAGACTTTGAAATTTTTTCAGCATATTATAATATAAATAACTTCGGAAAATGGGAAGATGGAAAATATGTGCTTATCAGAGATGAAGATGCTGCTACTATTGCAAAAGACTTTGGTGTTACTGAAGAAGATTTGCGAAATAAAAAAACAACGTGGAGAGCTACCTTAAAAGAATATAGAGGCAAAAGAAATAAACCAAGACTGGATGACAAAACATTGACATCCTGGAATGGATTAATGTTAAAAGGATATGTTGATGCGTATACCGCTTTAGGTACTAATGAATACTTAGAAGCCGCTTTAAAAAATGCGCAGTTTATTTTAGACAATCAACTAAAACCAGATGGTTCTTTGTATCATAGTTATAAAAATGGAAAAAGTTCTATTAACGGGTATTTAGAAGATTATTCTGCCGTTATTTCGGGATTTATATCGCTTTACGAGGTAACTGCAGATGAGAAATGGTTACTTAGATCAAAAGATTTAGCAGACTATTGCTTTGAAAAATTTTACGATTCTAAAAGTTCAATGTTCTTTTTCACCTCTTCAGATGATAAAGAATTGGTTTCAAGATCTATTGAGTATCGTGATAATGTAATCGCTTCGTCAAATTCAATAATGGCGAACAATCTGTTCTTATTAGCACATCATTTTGATCAAGAAAATTTCAGAAATACCGCAAAGCAAATGTTGAAAAATGTCTTGCCTGAAATTAAACAAAATCCTAGCGGATATTCCAACTGGTTAAGTTTATTAGAAAATTACAGAAAACCATTTTATGAGGTTGCTGTTGTTGGTAGTGAAGCTAATACAAAGGCGGTAGCGTTTAGAAAAAAATATCTGCCTAATACCTTGGTTGCTTCAAGTATTAAAAATGATACCTTGCCACTCTTGTTAAATAGGTTTATTGAAGATGAAACTATGCTTTTTGTTTGTCAAAATTACACCTGTAAATTACCTGTAGAAAAAATAGAAGAAGCTTTTAAATTAATAAAATAAATGCAACAAGAAATAGTAGCAAAGGAGTCTCAAGATTTTTTTGAGAAGTTGAGTAATGTTGATTTCTATAGTACTAAATATGGGCAAAAATTTATTGATTATTTGCCAGATATCATAGGGGCAATTATTATTCTAGTTGTAGGATGGTGGATCATTAAATTAATTATCAGGCTGGTTAAAAAAGTGTTTTTGGCGAAAGAGCTAGAAGTCTCGCTACAGAAATTTTTAATAGATTTAATAGGAGCGGTTTTAAAAGTGATATTGTTTATCACTGTCGTGGGTCAATTAGGGATTCAAACCTCTTCTTTAGTTGCGGTTATTGGTGCAGCGAGTTTAGCAATAGGTCTGGCGCTGCAGGGCTCTTTAGCAAACTTTGCAGGTGGGGTTCTTATCTTACTATTTAAACCGTTTAGAGTTGGGCATTTTATAAAAGCCCAAGGAGTTGAAGGAACTGTGAAAGAAATTTCCATTATTTCTACAAAATTACTAACTTCTGGAAATCAATTAGCGGTAATCCCTAATGGTAAATTATCTAATGATACAATCATAAATTTCACGGAAGAGGGAATTCGTCGAGAAAACTTACTTGTTGGTATCAGTTATGACAGTGATATTAAAAAAGCAAAAGAGATTCTTCTAAAACTGCTTATGGAACAGAGTTTGATATTAAATGTTGAGGGACAGATGCCTTTGGTTGCTGTAAATGAACTTGCGGACAGTTCTGTTAATCTAACTGTTAGGTTTTGGACGAAGAATGAAGACTTCTGGAATGTTAAATCTTTCACCATAGAACAGATAAAATTTAGACTTGAAGCAGGAGGCATAGAAATCCCATTTCCGCAAAGAGATGTACATTTAAT
>JALZVC010000015.1 GCA_023301205.1 Flavobacteriaceae bacterium | reverse complement strand
ATAAAGGGTATTCAATACAAGACCCACGAGTACCAACAAGATCCCAGTGATACTCCAAAAAGTGTACTTTTCATCTAACCAAATGAAGCCAAGAGTCAGCGATTTCTTCTTTAAAATCTGGAATGTCCTTTTGTAAAAGTAATAATGGAGGTTCAAGGTGAATACTTTCTAAAATCGGACAAACACCCGATTTTTATTTATAGCTTTGTTCTTTACACTCATTTATGAAGAATATATTATTCCTTGTGCTATCAGTATTCACTGTTGCGGCTTTCTCTCAAGAAAAATTACAATTTGTTAATACTTCAGAGTTATTCGAAGAAGCTGCGTTAGCATCCCAAAAAGAAGACTACACTGCAGCACTTACATTTCTAGATAAAATATCAAAAAACGACAGTTTATATTGTAACGTGATGACATCAAAGTCATATTACTTATTACAAAATGAGGAGTATGATAAAGTAATTGAACTTGCAGATATAGGCATCGCGTCTAAATGCTATGATGATGAAGATGTGTTTCACATTAACAAAGCCGCTGCGTTAATTAGGTCAGAAAAATATAACGAAGCATTAACATCTATTGAAGCCTCCCTTAAAATATTTCCATATAGCACCAACTTGTGGTACAATAAAGCTATTGCTTTAGAACAATTAGAGCAAATCGAAGAGTCGGTTAAGGCATATGAGCATACCATCAAAATTGATCCATTGAGTGCTGCTGCACATTTAAAATTAGGAAATATCTGTTATAAGCAAGAAAAACTAGCCCAAGCTATGATGTGCTTTAATATGTATATGCTATTAAGTGATGATATAAATGCCACATTTGGAACACTAAAATCTCTAAATAGTGCGGTTAGTCTTGCAAATACAAATAGTGCAGATCCTTCAATTACTATTTCATCGGATGACGGATCCTTTGAAGAAATTAATTTAATCTTAACCCAAAAGGTAGCGCTGAATGAAAAATATGATACTCGGAATAAAATTAATGTTGCTTTAGTAAAACAAAATCACGCATTATTTACTTGGCTAAAAGATTACAAAGGGAATGATGGATTTTGGGATAAAAAGTACGTGCCATTCTACAAATGGGTAATGGATAATGACAATTTTAACTTATATACGTATTACATCACGCAATCTATAGAAAATGAATCCTACAAAAAAATAGTAAAAGCAAACGAAAAAGATGCCACTGAATTTGCAGTTATAGCAATTGAAAAATGGCTAGAGATTGTCAGTGAAAATGAAAGAGATTATTTTTATAAAGAGTCAGCTGTACAAGCATTGGGTAAAAAAGAAGGTGATTTAATTTCAGGGCCTTTTGAGTATTACGATGTAGACGGTAGGTTTTCTGTGGATGCACAGTTTAATAAAAAAGGAGAGCGCGATGGTTCCTGGAAGTGGTATTATAATAATGGTGAAGTAAAAGAGATTATTACGTACAAAAACGGAAAGAGTGAAGGAAAAAATCTGTTGTTTTTTGAAAATGGAAAGAAATACATTGAATCAAACGTTAAAAATGATGATTTTGATGGCGAATATAACGCCTATTCAGAAGATGGTGCTCTCCTCGAAAAAAAATTCTATAAAAACGGAAAATTAGACGGCTCGTATGAATCCTATTTCCCCTTAGGCAGCACTATAAAAGAATTTGATGTGCCATACAAAAAAGGTGAAGTAGAAGGAGACGCCATTGAATATTATGCAACCGGCGAAATATATTTAACGACTCCCTTTATTCAAACCAAGCGAAATGGTGTGGAAAAAAAATACAATACACTCAATAAATTAATCTCTGAAATAGGTTATAAAGAAAACGAATTGGATGGTGTGTATAAAAGATTTTATCCCAATGGCAATGTATGGGAAGAAGGAGCAAGTGTAGGTGGTTATTTTAATGGCCCTTGGAAAATCTACTACCCAGATAGCTCTATTAATGAGGATTTTACCTATAATAATGGAAAGATTCAAGGAAATTATAAAAATTATAACCAAGACGGCACCTTGCATTTTGAATATGAATACAAAAAAGATGAAATTATTGAATATACTTTTTATAATAGAGCCGGTGATGTCATTAGCAATGAACGTAAAAAAGGAGGAGAGTTTTTCTATACATCTTACACGCCAGAGGGAATAAAAACATCTGAGGGATTGTATGATATTTCTGGTGGAAAAACAGGTAATTGGAAATTTTATTCCCCAGAAAACGGCAGTCTTCTTAGTGATGGGGACTATGAAGAGAACAAAAATATTGGCACTTACAAAGACTACTACTCTAACGGGCAAGTAAAGTCAATAGGACATTATGAAGACGATCTTTTACAGGGTTATTATGTAGATTATTATATTAGCGGTCAAATGAATAATCAGGGTTATTATGTTGATGATAAGCCACAGGGTACTTGGCTACAGTATTATAAAGATGGCACACAAAGTAATTCATATTTTTACCACAACGGGGAATTATATGGTGAACAGATAGAACACAGTGTAGAAGGGAAAACGGCTGGTATTACCACGTATAAACAAGGTAAAATACAAAACGAGAAAATCTATGACAGTAATGAAAAGTACTTTGAAACAATAGATTATGTTAGTCCTGGTGGTAGTTATACAGTCACCTATAATTATCCTAATGGCAACCCATACATTGCTGTGGAATACCTAAATGGCATTCGGCACGGCAACTATTCTAAGTACTATTACTCAGGAGAAAAAATGCTTACAGGATCTTATCTTTCGAATATTCAACATGGCGAATGGACCTATTTTTTTGAAGATGGAACGGTAGAGGCGAAAACAACATATCTCCTAAATGAAAAAATGGGGGATGATATCTATAACTATAAAAATGGTCAGATTAACTCTAAAAGAACCTTTCAATACGATCTCAGAGAAGGCGACCAAACAATCTATTTTGAAGACGGAGCTGTAAAAACGTTCACTCCTTATAAAAGAGACAAAAAACATGGGAAACAGATTAATTATAGTAAAAGTGGTAAAATCCAGATCTTTCGTTTTTATGATGATGATAGATTAGTAGGATATAGTTATATGGATAAAGATGGAAAAGAATTACCAATGATTCCTTTAATAAATGAAACAGGAATTGTAAAATCATATTATGACAACGGAAAAATGTCTAGAGAGATGGAATATAAGAACGGTAATCTTGAAGGAGAGTATAATATCTTCTATTATGATGGTTCGTTATTTTACAACTCAAACTATAGTGCAGATTTACTAAATGGACTAAATATAGAATATTACGAAGACGGAACTGTGAAAAGTGAGACAGAATATCTTTTCAACGATTTTCACGGCTCTAGAAAACAATATTACGAAAATGGTGCGTTAAAAGAAGAAACAAACTACAAACTAGATAAAAAGCACGGTATAGCTTCTTACTATTCAAAAGAGAAAATATTACAAAAAAAAGAAACTTATTATAACGGAGCCGTAACAAATGTTAAAAAAAATTAACCCTCTTTTTGCTTTATTATTATTTCTATTTTTCCCTGTTATTCTCATAGCGCAAAAGTCTGAGGAATATAATAAACTTAAGCAGCAATACCCAGATGACAATTATATCCGATTACAGGAAAGCACAAATATCAATATTAGTATTGATGATGGTGAAATTGTAATCTCACAAGAAGTTAAAGAGCAAGATATGTATATGGGAGATTCCGCAAGTCAAGGCTCAAAGGAATCTAGATCCTTCTCCTACTTTTTTGAACTCGCTTCTATAGAAGCATCTGCATTCAATTATAAAGACGGGAAGTATAGAGAAGAAAAAGTAACAGACTTTAAATATAAAGACCAACTAGACCAATCTTTTTATGATGACTCAAAGTCTGTAAATTTTATTTATAATAATCTCAAAAAGGGATCAAAGACAAGCTTAACGTATTTAGAAAAGATTAAAAATCCGCGTTTTTTATCGCCATTTTATTTTGGAAATTTTTTTCCTATTATACAAAACAAAGTTACTATCGTGGCAGATAATAATATCAATTTGCGGTTTGTTGAATTTAATATAGATGGGGTTTCTGTTAATTTTAATAAAGAAGTAAAACGAAAAACAACCACTTATACATGGGAATTAGCTAATACAGATGCTTTTGAGTATGAATCAGAAATGCCCTCTTTTAAGAGTATTTTGCCTCATATTATCCCTATTATAACTTCTTATCGTGTAAACGGTGAGGAGATTCCAGTGTTACAGGATTTGTCTGGTTTATTCAATTGGTATGCTTCGCTGGTTAAAGAAGTTAATACACAACCTCCTAGTGAAGAATTGAAAAACATTGTAGCAGAACTTACAGCTCCATTGACTACAGATTTTGAAAAAGTAAAAGCGATTTATTACTGGACACAACAAAACATTAAATACATTGATTTTGAATATGCGCTTGGGGGATTTATACCTCGTGAAGCCAACGATGTTTTCAATAAAAAGTATGGTGATTGTAAAGACAATTCTTCTATTCTAAAAGAAATGTTAGATATTGCCAACATTGAAGGAAGTCTTACTTGGATAGGAACACGTTCTATTCCTTATGGGTATGAAGAAGTACCTACACCCATTGTGGACAATCACATGATTTTATCGTTTAACGATGGTGGGAACACCTACTTTTTAGATGCCACTGGGCGTTATACGCCAATAGACATGCCAACATCCTTTATTCAAGGTAAAGAAGCCTTGGTAGAAAACAGCACAGGTGGGTACGAAATTAAAAAAGTACCTATTGTTCCTTCTTCAAAAAATCAAATTAGGGAGGTTGCAACTATTTCAATTTTAGACAATGATATTAAAGGGAAAGGAGAAGCGTCTTTTTCGGGTTATTTAAAGGCAGCTATTTTTAGAGGTTTAGAAAACAGTACAACAGACACCAAGTTGAAAGAGCTCTATAACGATTTACTCGAAAAAGGGAGTAATAAATTTATGGTAAGTACTTTCAAAGAAAAGTATAAATTTAATTATGAAAAAGATTTTGAAGTGATCTACGATTTCTCCATTGACGACCAAGTTAAATTGCTTGGTGAAGAAATGTTCCTCAACCTTAATCTTAATAAACCCTTAGAATATTTTAAGGTAGATAAAGACCGTACCTATAAAATTGAGTACGATTATAAAAGCGAATACCATTATACAACAACCTTGGTTGTCCCTGATGGATATAAGATTGATTATCTTCCTTCGAATTTTGAAGAATCTACATCATTAATCTCTTCAAAAGTGACGTACGAGCACGAAGGAAATACCATTAAATACAACCATAATGTTATAGCTAATTATATTGAATTAGATGTTACTCAACAAAAAGAAGTGAATGCTTTTATTGATAACGCCCTAAAACAATACAGTGAGGTAATAGTCCTTAAAAAAATAAAATCTTAATACTATGAAAAAAATTATTTTAAGCCTCAGTTGTTTTCTGCTTTTTACAAGTGGTTTAATCAGTCAAAATGATCCGTACTACAAAAACTATGATTGGGATGAGAAACCCAACTACATTATTCCTGCTTCAAACGATGGTCCTATGCTTGCTATAGACCACAAGGTTGTCACAGAATTTATGTTTACTGATGAAGGAGGGTTTGTTGAATATTATTTAGAACATGAGGTCTTAGTACTTAATTCTGACGACAAGATCGAAGAATACAACAAAATATATTTGCCCTACTCATCATCCACAGAAATTTTAGTAAACAAAGCTCGAGTGATCACAAAAAGTGGGAAGATAATTGAAGTTGATCCTTCTAAAATATTTGAAGCAACTGATGAAGAAACAGGTAGTCAATATCAATATTTTGCATTAGAAGGAATTGAAAAAGGCAGTATTATAGACAGGATGTATGTTTACAAGCGGTATCCAAAATATAATGGCAACCGTTTTTTAATCCAAGACACCTATGATAAAATTAAAGCAAGCTTTGAATTATTTGCCCCAGAAAATTTAGAATTTGCTTTTAAAAGTTATAATGGTTTACAGGAAGTTGTCTTAGACACACTTACAGAAAAAAAATCTCATTGGACAATCAAAGCAAATGACATAAAAGGATTGGAAGAAGAAGAAGTAGCAGCGTACTGGGCAAACGCAAAATCTGTGGTATATAAATTAGACAAAAACTTGTCATCAAGTAAAAGCGATATCTCCTCGTATTCTGATGTAGTTAAAAACATATATAACCTCTACTATAAAGCTCCTGAAAAGAAAACAATAAAAAAGCTAGACAAGTTTATTAAAAGTGCTATCGGTACTGAAACTAGCCCTGAGGAGCAACTGAGAAAACTAGACGATTACATTAAATCTAACGTATATCTAGCAAACGGAACTGACGATAAATTTAAAAATCTAGACGAAATATTAAGCACCAAAGTAGCAAACAACACTGGTCTTCTAAAGCTATATAACGCTATATTAAACGCATTGAATATTAATTACGAAATGATACTCACCTCGAATAGACAAAACTTGAAATTTGACAAAGAATTTGAAGCTTATAATTTCTTAGATGAATTCTTGCTATACTACCCTGACTTTGAAACTTATGTTTCTCCCACTGATTTTGATACGCGTTATGCCTTTCCATCTGCTTACTATACAGATAATTATGGGCTCTTTATTAAAGAAGTATCGGTTGGAGATTTCAAATCTGGTATTGGGAAAATAAAGTATATCAAATCACCTGCTGCAGAAAAAAGTTTAGACAACATGTTAATTTCTGTTTCTTTTGATGATAATGACATCACTAAAACAAAAGTTACCTTTGAAGATGCATTATCTGGTTATTATGCAATGTACTTTCAACCCTATGTGCATCTTATGGATGATGAAGCAAAAGACAATTTAATAAATAACTTTGCAGAAAGAATTAGTGAAAACATAGAAATCACAGACAAACAATTAATCAATGATAAACCAGAACTATTCGGCATAAAACCCATAAAAATTGTAGTAGATTTTGAAAGCAATGCGTTTGTAGAGAAAGCTGGGGACAAATACCTTTTCAAGATTGGTGAGTTGATTGGTAGCCAACAAGAAATGTATCAAGAAAAAGAAAGGGTTCTTCCTGTAGAAAACGAATTTAACAGAGGCTATGAACGCACCTTAACAGTAACCTTACCAGAGGGCTACAGTGTCGCAAATTTAGAGGATATTAAAATCAGCAATTCATATGTAGAAGGTGAAGGTGAGCCCATTTTCACATTTGAGTCAGATTATCAGTTAGATGGCAATGTATTAACCATAACTGCAGACGAGTTTTATAAAAAGACCATTGTACCTGCAGATGCTTACGAAGGGTATAGAACAGTTATCAATAGTGCGGCAGATTTCAACAAAATCACCCTCGTATTTCAGCCAAAATAATAAGTGCCCAAATATACAATGATAAAGGCTGCCTCGTGCGGCCTTTTTTTTACTTAGAAACAGAAGACAGTTAATTTACAGTTTTTTACGAAAAATTTTAGTCCTGCTATTCCTAATAAAATTACTCATACTACTTCCTTAAATTTTCTAACATCACCTTAGTCATCTCATCTAGATCTACCTCGTGTTCCCAACCCCAATCTTTACGAGCTACGCTATCGTCTATAGATTG
>JALZVC010000014.1 GCA_023301205.1 Flavobacteriaceae bacterium | reverse complement strand
CCAAAAGGCTCTAAAAGTCTGCAAATGGCAATGTGCATTAGGTCTAATTTTTCGTCTTTTTTAAATTTACGATGCAGTTGTCCTAGCTCTTGCACTCCAATAAGATATATAATAGCATCAAGATCCAGTTTGTCTCCATCTGCAAAGCGGTCACTAAGCAGTTTTACTACTGCCTCCCATCGTTCTTTTAATTGTTCGTCTCTAGCCACGTTGTGTTAAAAATTTATTTGTTATTAGTTAATCGGAGCTTATTAGTTTAGCAAACAAAGGCAAAATTTTAAAATTCACTTTTTTTACTCCCTGCTCCCCACTTCATACTTCCAACTTCCCCGCTCTCCGCATCTACGACAAAGATAATTATAACCAAGCACTAAAGCGATTTTAAGGGCTACTCAATAAAATGGATATTATGTATCTTGCTGATTCAAACATTAACGGATCAAATTAGTTATGAGTATAGTAGACATCGTATTAGGAATCATTTTATTATTCGCGTTCTACAAAGGAGCAAAGCAAGGACTATTTGTTACGTTGGCTTCCTTAATTGGTTTAGTATTAGGAATCATCGGGGCTGTTTATTTTTCTGACTATGCGGCAGATTTCTTAGCAGAACGTGTAAATTGGTCTGAACAAGTCATAAATCTTACTGCATTTGCCATTACTTTTTTAGTGATTGTTTTTGTCATTGGTCTTGCGGGAAAAACATTGACCAAAGTAGCAGATTTTGCTGCTTTAGGTCTTGTAAACAAAATACTTGGCGGAGCTTTTAATGCGCTAAAATTTGCGTTTATTGTTTCGGTACTATTTATGTTTATTAATGCATCTTCATCATTAAGCGGCTTTATTATTTCTGAAGAGAAAAAAGAAGCTTCTATGCTGTATGAACCTGTTGCATCTTTAGCACCTTTGGTTATGCCACATATATTAGAAAAAGTAGACGAGTTAAAAGAAGAGGTAGATGAACAGGATGAAGATAATCCTCCTGTTGAAGATCAAATACCTAATGAGGATTTTTAATTGTACTAGGTAGTGTCATTTATATAAAAACCCCAAATTTCATAGTATTGAAATTTGGGGTTTTTACTTTGTACGTTAAGTTTTACACAACATCTTCAACGTTACTGTTAATCCAGACCATGGCTTCCTTAAAATCTATAAAAATCTCTTCTTCTGGTACTAAATCTGGGATAATATCAATATTCTCTAACATCACTCTAGGTTGCTTTAATAGACCTACAAGAAGGACTTCAACTCCTGCTTGTTTTAATCTAAGTATTAATTCTTCCATAGCATAGAGTCCAGATTGGTCGATATACGGGACTTTATCCATACGTATCATAAGATGGGTTGCGGAGGCTGGTATTTGTTTAGAAAGCTCTTGAAAGTCTGTAGTATTTCCGAAGAAAAGAGGGCCAGTGAGTCTTTTAATAAACACTTCTTCTTTTAAATTTTTAGGCAGCGCAATTTCATCTGTCCAAGGTAGCGCAAGCTCATCTGCTTCATTCAATGGGATTACCTTAGACCGTTTTGCTGTGGAGTCACCTATCTTTTTCATGAAGACCAATGATGCTAAAATTAAACCAACACCTACGGCGTACACCAAGTTCCAGAAAACAGACAATAACAAAACAACAACCATAATTACTACCTCACTGGTAGGCATTTTGTTGATTGCTTTAAGTCCTTTATAATCCATTACTCCTATTCCTACGGTAATCAAAATACCAGCTAAAACAGCTGCAGGTATTTGAGAAGCAACTGGTGCTAAGAGCAGCGTGATAATGAGAAGTACAATGGCAGCAACCATACCAGATAACTTAGTAGTACCACCGCTGTTAATGTTCACTACGGTACGAATGGTAGCACCTGCCCCTGGTAATCCTCCAAAGAGTGCTGCAATACTGTTACCAATACCTTGACCTATCAATTCTCTATTAGGATTATGTTTCGTTTTTGTCATGTTATCTGCAACAACAGAAGTTAATAAAGAATCTATTGCTCCTAAAAATGCCAAAGTTAATGCTGTAAAAACATAGGGTGTAATCTGCCCGATACTAAAGTGTTCAAAAATCCCTAAATTAAATGTAGGAAATTCTGACGGGATTTCTGATATAGGTCTATAATCCCACTTTAAGAGATAGGCAGCAGTAGAGACAACTAGCAAGGCTACAAGAGTACTGGGTACTTTTGTTGTAATTCGTTTAAAGCCAAAAATGATAAAGACGGTGGCTAATGCTAAACCGAGTTCTAAATAATCTATATTTTTAATGGCTCTAGGTATTGATTTAAGAGCACCCAGCACTCCAGAACTAGCAGATTTTGCGAGTACATTTGCTTCTACATTTATTTCTTCCTTTGTAATAAGTTCTGCACGTTTTACGGTTTCTCTAAAATCTTCTAAGACCAAAATACCTTCGCCAGCTTCCTCTTTTAGTATTTTATCAAGGAGTACCTCTTCTGCTTGTGGTACGTATTGTTCTACAAATTCTTTATCATCTGCAGTATAATACCCTAGCATAGGTAAGATTTGCGTGAATAAAATAATAACACCAATGGCAGTCATAAAACCAGAAACCACGGGATAGGGAATGTATTTTATGTACTTACC
>JALZVC010000013.1 GCA_023301205.1 Flavobacteriaceae bacterium | reverse complement strand
TCCTTCTTTTTTTTGTTTGAATGGTTTTAACTTATATCCTTTTTCAGCCGAATCGTCTGCGTCTAAAAAATGTCCTTTCGGAATTTGTCCAATCGCAAAAATTGGAATCAGGAGTGAAATTGCTAAAAAGTTTAATTTGTATTTGTTCATTTTATTGTTTTCTTCAAATGTTTTACAACTAGTTATAAAATACAATTTACAAATTATATCCAATAATCAAAACCGGATATCAACACATATCGATGCGCGTTTCTGGTATTTATTATTTGCTTTCACCCTCATTCAAAAACCCAATCAACTGTCGCATCGCCTTCCCTCTATGCCCTATTCTACTCTTCTCTTCCATTGACATTTCAGCAAAAGTGACAGTAGCTTCATTAGGCATAAATATAGGATCGTAACCAAAGCCTTCACTACCACTTCGCTTGGTTGTAATAGCACCTTCACAAAGACCTATGAAAAGTTGTTGCGCTCCATCAATATCTAGTGCTATAGCAGTTTTAAAACGTGCAGCACGGTCTTCTTTATCTTTAAGATTAAGCAGCAGTTTATCCATATTAGTAGCTGCGGTTGCATCTTTACCCGAGTATCTAGCGCTATACACGCCAGGCTCATTATTTAAGCTTTTAACCTCAAGCCCTGTATCATCGCCAAAACAATTCAAATTATAATGTTTACGCACATGCGCTACTTTTAGTTTTGCATTCCCTTCTATGGTTTCTTCTGTCTCAGGGATGTCTTCATTACAGCCTATATCTGTTAGACTAAGTAATTCTATGCTTGAAGGCAGTAAAGCTTTTACTTCTTTAAATTTGTTTTGGTTGTGGGTGGCGAAGACTAGTTTCATTTGTTGGTATTGAGGTGTTTTAAAATTGATTATTTAATTTAAGATTGTCTAATACGCTGCGCTTGGCACCCCCCCGCAATAAATGCGGGGCAAGCTTTTCCGAGTCGCCAAAGGCGCCCCACCTTCCCCTATACGCGGGAGTTACATTGCTAATAATAAACTACGATAGCCAGCCGCTAGGGGAAGGAACCTCAGATTGCTAATATCATTTTGTCTTGGGTCTTGGGTCCTGTTTCTTTGTTCTTGGTTCTTAGCTCCTGTTTCTTTGTTCTTGGATCTTGGCTCTTGGTTCCTGTTTTTTTGTTCTTTGTTCTTTACTTCAACTCCCTAATCCCTCTAGCCTCATTAAAACGATCCACAATTTTTTTATGTGCTTTAATTGTATTCTTCGCCCACTGTATTTCAAGTTCCATTTTTTCTTCTTCGGTAAGCTGCCAGTCAATATCACTTAATTTTAGCTTGGTAACTAAGTGCTGCATAATGATTGCCGCAGAAACTGAGATGTTTAAACTTTCAGTAAAGCCGTGCATGGGTATTTTTATCAAAGCGTCTGCTTGGTCTAGAACGCCTTCTGTCAATCCGTCCTTCTCTGTACCAAAAAACAATGCACTTTTTTTAGTAAAGTCAAAATCGTGCAAGTAATTCGCGTCTGCATGTGGCGAAGTTGCTACAATCTGATATCCTTGTGCTCTTAAGGTTTCCATACACGTATCCATACTCTTGTAACGATGTAACGTAACCCATTTTTGCGAACCCATCGCAATCTCCTTGTCTATACTTTTACCATTACGTTCCTCTACGAGATGCAAGTCTTGAATCCCAAACGCATCACAAGAACGCATCACGGCACTGGTGTTGTGTATCTGAAAAACATCTTCTGCGACTACCGTAAAATGCTTGGTGCGTTGACTGAGTATTTCTTCAAAACGCGCCATACGTTTTTCAGAAAGAAAACCTTTTAAATGTTCTAATAATGCTATGTCCAATTTAAACTGTAATTTAGATTTAAAAATAAGTAAACGTTGGTCAATTGAAAAAGGCTTGCGCGATTTAATTATTAGAAAGAATTTTTAAACACACAACAAAGTCACCCTGAGGTTGGGCTGCACTGAGCTTAACGAAGTATCGAAGGGCAAGTTTAACTATTTAAAATTATTAGTCATTTGTTGTACTTCGACAAGCTAAGCAGGACAGTTACATTATTTAAGGCAATCAATTAAAAAATAACAAATGAATATAGCAGTACTTACAGGAGCAGGAATAAGCGCAGAAAGCGGTCTCAAAACCTTTAGAGATAGTAATGGCCTCTGGGAAGGACACGATGTGATGGAAGTAGCTACACCAGAAGGATTTGCTCGTAATCCTGAGTTGGTCTTAGAGTTTTATAATCAACGTAGACGACAATTGCTTACCATAACACCGAATGCTGCGCATAGCGCACTAGCGCAATTAGAGGAACAACATACGGTGAATATCATTACCCAAAACGTAGATGATCTTCACGAGCGTGCAGGAAGTAAAAACGTACTCCACCTGCACGGCGAACTGTTAAAAATACGTAGCTCCAGAAACGTCAAAGACATTAAATATTGGAACAAAGATATTGTAGTTGGTGATATTTGTGAAAAAGGACACCAATGGCGACCGCATATTGTGTGGTTTGGCGAGGCAGTTCCCGCTATGGATAATGCAATAGCTATTGTAGAAAAAGCAGATGTTGTTATTATTGTTGGCACCTCTATGCAAGTTTATCCTGCCGCTGGATTAATGGAATATGCACCAGAACACGCTAAACTATATTTTGTAGACCCTAATCCCTCATTGGACTCAAATAGTCGATTGACTGTGATTGCAGAGAAAGCTAGTTCTGGGGTTGAGAAGGTTATTAAGATGATTGGAGATAGAAATCAGTAATGAGTTTCTAGTATTGAATTCTAAGAAACAAGTACCAGTTCATCCAGAATAAATAAAAAAACAACCTATTCAGCTCCTTCCCCTTTTTCAGGGGAAGGTGGGGTTTAAAAGATTCAGCGAAGCAAGAATGTTTTAAAACTCGGAAGGGGTCAAAGCCTAAAATAACAATAGGCTAACTACATTATTTGTTAAAGACGCTGCGCTTGGCACCCCTTCCGAGGCGCCAAAGCCCCCC
>JALZVC010000012.1 GCA_023301205.1 Flavobacteriaceae bacterium | reverse complement strand
CCTTTTTGGCATTTCTATGGCGATAGTTGCAAATTCTTTTGAGGCTAAAATCTCCACGCCTAAATCATTGCAAGCAGATGCAATTCTGGCGGCCGTGTTTAATACGTCTCCAGAGAATACGATTTCACGTTTTATCTGTCCTACTTCTCCAACCATCACCTTGCCATAATGCACACCTGCTTTAAAAGTAGGTACAACACCGTATTTTTTAAGATAGCGCGGTGCTTTATTTGCAATGATTTTTTGCATACCATAATAGCACTGCAGCGCATTACCGTTTTTTAATCCATTTCTCATTTTCCAAGAGATAACCACTTCATCACCTACATATTGATAGACTTCGCCGCGGGTTTGCACAATTGCCGGAGCAATATCTCTAAAAAAGTCTTTTAAGAAATTAAAGTATTTCTCTTCGCCCAGCTGCTCTGCAATAGTGGTAGCATCTTTAATGTCTGCAAACATAAATATGCGCCGCTCCTTTTTAGGGTGAAAGTATTTTCCCTTTAAATAATCGGGAAATACGCCTGGGCCGTATTTGTCATTTATCATAAATACAATCAAAGTTCCAATGACGATAATTAACCAAATGATAAAGTTTTTAATGACAACCCATCGTTCAAAAAAACCGTCAAACTCGGCGAGCACGTCGGGATGAAAGAGGGGTTTACCCAGTTCTTCACTATAATAATAAAGCCCTACGATATTGCTTACTATTAATGCTGCAATGATATAGCTAATGATAATTAAACTAAGCGCTTGCCAGAAAGCATATTTCCGAAGCCAACGTTCCATTAGGTTTACCATAAAAACACCACCGATAAGCCCAGCCGAAACGGCCATAATTAATTGAGACATAAAGGCCTGCTTAAAATCATAAGCAGAGGTTAAGGCGTTGTAACTTTCGGTAAGCGTTAAATACTCAAAATAGAACAGGCTCATGGCAATAAACGTCCAGGCCAATAATACCCAAAAAGCCCTTCTGGCATAATACCACAGCTGTCTTTTTGTGTAACTTTTAAAACGAGGTGCCTTTGCCATTAATTGTTTTTATAATTATCGTGTACGCTTTTATACCTTAAAATCATGCTATCCTTATTTAATAAAGTGAAGATACTTTTTATCACGAATAAACCAAAAAAGGGGTTGAGAAAATTAGTATTTAACACTTCGGGATCTAAATCTTACAGTTGAGTGCATATTATTTATTTCTGAAATGTTCTTAACTCAAATTTGTAGCAAATATAAAAAACTACCGCTATGATTTGTACCACAACAGTATTACCTAAATATTTGATTTTATGTACATTATTTCTTTTCATTGGCATTTTCGCGCAAGCGCAAACAACCCTATCTGGTATCGTAACCGAAAAAAATGGAACACCCATATTAGGAGCAAACGTGTATCTGGATGGAACTTATGATGGAAGCACCACACATCTAGACGGAACATTCACATTTACCACCACAGAAACAGGCGTGCAAACCCTAGTGGTAAGTTTTGTTTCTTTTGAAACCTTTGAGATTACACAAGACGTAAGCACCTTTAAAAACTACAAAGTGACATTAGTTGAAGATGTAAACTCACTAGATACCGTGGTGATTTCTGCAGGGTCGTTTGAGGCTAGTGATAACAGTAAGGTATCTGTATTAAAGCCCTTAGATGTAGTTACCACTGCGAGTGCCTTAGGTGATTTTGTAGGAGCTTTACAGACTTTACCGGGCACTACTACTGTGGCAGAAGACGGAAGGCTGTTTGTAAGAGGTGGTGACGCAAATGAAACACAAATATTTATCGATGGCTTACGCGTGTTTAGTCCGTATACGCCTACCACAGCAAACACTCCTACCAGAGGAAGATATAGTCCGTTTTTGTTTGATGGGATTACTTTTAGTACTGGTGGTTATAGCTCGGAGTACGGGCAAGCATTGTCTTCTGTATTACTATTAAATACCATAGATGAACCCGATCAAGAAAAAACAGAAATAGGAGTGATGACAGTTGGTGCAACCCTAGGGAATACTCAAAAATGGGAAAATTCATCACTGAGTGTAAATGGTTCTTATGTTAATCTATCTCCTTATGTAGCATTATTGCCAGACCGCAATGCCTATGAAAAACCTTTTGAGGTACTTTCTGGTGAGACTGTTTACAGACATAAAATAGATGACGGACTTTTAAAAGTGTATGCTGCTTTTGATACGACTAATTTTAAACTCACCCTCGAAGATATAAACGTTGCAGACGGAATTCCTTTTGGGTTAAAAAACAATAACTTTTATTCAAACCTTAGTTATTACACACCTTTAGGGAATAAGTGGCGATTAGAATCTGGAGGGAGTTATACCTACACCAAGAACAAAACTAATATTGATACTTCTACTATAGATACAGAAGAAAATTCGATACACGTAAAGGCAAAATTGCGCAAAAGCTTTAATAGTAAATTTAAATTAATTTTTGGTGCAGAGCAGTTTATGACCGATTATAATGAACGTTTTGATACTCCTTTTGCAGATGGGGAAATAGGATACGATAATAATATCTCTGCCGTATTTACAGAGGCTGATTATGTGTTTAGTAGAAATTTTGCAGCTAAAGTAGGACTAAGAGGGAATTATAGCAATTTATTTAATGAAACTACTGTGTCCCCCCGACTTTCGTTAGCTTATAAAACAGGAAGAAATAGCCAGTTATCTTTAGCGTATGGAGATTTTTACCAACAACCGCAAAGCAATTTTTTAAGATTTACAGATGAGCTTAAAGCCGCAAAGTCGCAGCA
>JALZVC010000011.1 GCA_023301205.1 Flavobacteriaceae bacterium | reverse complement strand
AAAATTGTATCGAAGCCCTACTCAATCAAATCTCCACGAAGCATCCTAAATCGCATTCTGGCTTCGGTAAAGAATATGCTGTCTTCATACGTAAAGATAATCTGTTCGTACAATTGTTTTGCTTTTTCAGGTTGTGCTAACTGATTCTCATAGAGCTTTGCCAAGCTATAGTGTGCATCATCTGCAAGAATATCTTCACTAAACAATTCTATTAGTTTCTTATAATTAGCTTCTGCCTTTGCGTATTGTTTTGTCTTTACATACAATTCGCCTTGTTTAAGTAGGGCTTCGTCTTCAATACTTTCTCCTTTGTGATTTAAGATAATATCTTCTAATTGCGTGATGGCCTCTTGATCTTTGGTCTGTAAAGCAAGTAGATCTGCTCTTGCAAATTTCTTTAACGCTGTTTGTAAGGTATCTTCTAGGGAGTTATCACTTATCATTAAACTTAATTGCAAGGCATCGTTAGCAATAAGTTGAGAGGATGATTTTTTTAAGACATCTAACTGTACTTGAGACCAAGGAAAATCTCCTTTAAAATAACTTGTTCGCGCTACCTTAAATCGCGCTTCTTGTGCCAATACGTCACTCTTAATTTTATCTTGTATTTGCGTATAGTAAATCAATGCACGGTTAAATTTTTCGTCGATCACTAAAATATCTGCGAGTTCCATTTTTACGCGTGCTTCTTGAAAAGAAGTTAGCTTTTCGTCAATTAACGTCTTTAAGTTGGCAATGGCAAGGTCTTTCTTGTTGTGATTAAATGCTAAAAAATGGTTGAAATCTATTTGCATTAAATAGGTTGCTTTCCCTCTGCCAAATCGGTCTAGTAATGCCGTGTACTGTGCTTCTAGTTTATCATAGTCTTCTGGCGCTGTTGTAGCGAGTTCAATCTTCATTAAAAATTGCTGAGCGCTTAACTCCATTGCTGGTGTTGGGGCTTTCTCAATGATAAAAGTGACAATGTCACGCGCATCATCATAAGATTCATTTGCAATGGCGATATATGCTAGATTTTGTACCCCTGTGATATCCTCGTCAGATCTTCTGTAGATGGCTTTTTCTTGTGCAAATGCCTTTTTAAAGTCGTTTTGTTGTACAAATAACCAACTCAACAATTCATTGTACAATATGTTAGGCTTGTTCTGTAGTTTTTTAAGAAGAATTTTCTTGAACAGGATATTAGACTCGTTCTCTGGGTCTTCATTTACATAAAGACTAAACTGTCTTTGGGCATACGGTTTTGTGTTTGGATTCTTCTCAATCAAGTTGACAAAGCTGGTAAACATTTTTTCTACCTCACCTTTCTCTCCGTATAAGCGTGCTAATTGTTGGCTAAAATTAAGATCTTCATCAATTGACATCGCTTTTTCATACAGCACTATAGATTCGTCAAGCAGGCTATATTTTTCAAACGCTTTACCTATGGTATATGCATATCGCGCATTGTCGCTCACATAATCAATGGCCTCATCATAAAAAGTTTTGGCAATAGAATCGTTTTTTTGAAGGGTGTAGTTATGGCCTAATTCTACCAGAATTTGTGGTAGTCTATTTCGTTCTTCTAATTTTGCTTCCAAGAGTGCTTGGGCTTCGCCATAGCGCTCTAGTTCTTGGTTCATTTCAACTAAAGACAGCGTAAAATCTAAGCGTGCTGGCGTTTGTTTTGCTAGCTTCTCGTAGATAGAAAGTGCTTTCTCGTACGCTCCTTTTTCTGCATAGTTTTTAGCTAAAAGCTCATTTTGGGCAAAGCTAGAAGCTCCAACGAAGAATAAAAATAAAAAGAGTACCGTGCGCATAGCGTAAAGATAAGATTTTAAACGTGGTAGTGAAAACAAAAATCGTGCCTTGTGGAGTGGTAAAAACCATATCCATTCAGCTTTGCTACATTTCTCTTCCTTGAAAAGGAGGAGCGTCTTTTTTGTAAGTCGTTTTAGCGAAGCTAAATTTTTTTGTTATAAATTCCCTCCAATGACTAAAGTTCAACTATCAAAATCTAATCAATGATATCAAAACCACAATAAGGCACAAGTACATCAGGTATTTTAATACCGTCTGGTGTTTGGTAGTTTTCTAGTATTCCTGCAAGCACTCTGGGCAATGCTAATGAGCTACCGTTAAGGGTGTGTGCAAGTTTGTTTTTACCATCGCTATCTTTAAAACGAAGCTTTAGTCTGTTGGCTTGAAAAGCCTTAAAGTTTGAAACACTTGAGATTTCTAACCATCGGTCTTGCGCGGTAGAAAATAACTCAAAGTCGTATGTCATTGAAGCTGTAAAGCCTAAATCACCACCGCATAAACGTAAAATTCTAAAAGGTAGTTTTAATTCGCGTAAGATTTCGGTAACGTGGTCTACCATACCATCTAACGCTTTAGCGCTATGATCTGGATGCTCTACGCGTACAATTTCTACTTTATCAAACTGGTGTAGTCTGTTAAGACCTCTCACGTGTGCACCATAACTTCCTGCTTCACGACGGAAACACGGCGTAAAACCGGTACACAAAATTGGCAAATCACTTTCTTGTACAAGGTCACCTCTAAACATGTTTGTCACTGGAACCTCTGCTGTTGGGATGAGGTATAAATCATCAACACCCACGTGATACATCTGTCCTTCTTTATCTGGCAATTGCCCTGTACCAAAACCCGATGCCTCATTTACTAAAAGTGGCACTTGGTATTCTGTGTAGCCAGCGTCTGTATTTTTATCTAAAAAATAACTGATAAGGGCGCGTTGTAGTCTAGCTCCTTTGCCTTTATATACCGGAAAACCAGCTCCTGTGATTTTAACGCCCAATTCAAAATCTATAATATCATATTTTTTTGCTAACTCCCAGTGCGGTAAGGCTCCTTCTGCAAGTACGGGGATGTCACCTTCTCTAAAGGTCTCTTCATTGTCATCTTCTGTCATTCCTGCAGGTACGAGATCGTTAGGAATATTTGGGATGGTCCAGAGTAATTTTTGTAGTGTTTCTGAAATGTTATCCAGTTGCTCACTTAGCTCTTTTGAAGCCTCTTTAAGCTCGCCAGTTTTTTCTTTAAGTACATTTGCTTCTTGGGCTTTTCCAGACTTAAATAGATTTCCTATCTCTTTAGAAAGCACATTAGATTCTGCTAACGTATCGTCAAGAGTTGCTTGTGTAGCTCTTCTTTTTTCATCTAGCGCAATCGCGTCTTCTAGCATTGATGTTGCATCAATACCCCTTTTGTTGAGTGCTGCGATGTAGGCATCTTTATTCTCTCTAATCTCGTGTACTTGTAGCATGTTTCTGAAATATTAATTTGTAAAGTTAGTTAAATTACAAGATTATTTGCGTGGTGTCAAGGGAGATTCCGTAGAACAATTAGAATTTTAAGTATCGCGATTAATAGAAATCATTTTTAAGATCGTTTGTTGTTAGTTTGAGGGAGGTCTAGAAGTATTTGTCTGTAAAAGGAGGTTTCGACTGCGCTCAACCAGACACAGGTAATTTTGTAGCTAAAATAAAAATGAACTATGAATAGCGAACTAAACTTTTTTCAATATTATCACTGTCAGTTGCGATGGGATTACTCTTTCTTTTCTCCAGCGTATTTGCTCTGGAGTTGGTTTTTTCTTTTCGAAGATTTAGTCTTCGTATGATCGCGTGAATGTTACCAAACATGTAACTAAGATACTAAATTATTTAATAGAATCTTTAGCCTTTAAAGGCATTCTAGGCATACGAGCTGGCGGCTTACTATAATCCTCTGGCGAGTTTAAAATCCAGTCGTGATGCTCAAAATGTTTCCAGGGTTCTGCAGCTAGATCTACTTTTGGGTCAATAAAAGGGTAGTAGCCACCACCATTTATTTTCACATTAGATTTCACATAGACTTCTACGTCACGTCCTTCTTTTGTTTCGACTTCTTTAATACGTTGTGCGAGTTGCCAGATAAGGTCTGGTTTAGACTTTACAGAACGTTCTTGTTTTTTGCTTAGTAGTTTTTTGTAATCGTACCTTTTCTTTTCTGTATCCCCTTTTTCTTT
>JALZVC010000010.1 GCA_023301205.1 Flavobacteriaceae bacterium | reverse complement strand
TTTAAAATAGTGATCAGCAATGTAGAATTACTACAAGAAATTGGAGAATATTTTTTGGTAAATTACTTAGAATGGCAGACAACAGATCCTAACCCAGAATCCAGTGGTGATTATACTGTTCGAAAAACAACCGTTTTACTCTCTAAACGAATGCCTTTTAAATGGTTACATATCCATGAAACTATGCTGACAAAACCAAGCAAAATAATAGAAGACTGGAAATCTTAAAATTAATCGAGTGCAAAGTTCTTGTTTGTAAAAGGGGTATGCATTGATTCTTCTAGGTATGATGACATAATTAATATCATGAGAAATACTTAATTGAAAGATATAGATTTGAGTGTTTTTGGAAAGTTACCAATTATTTTGATTTGGCTTTAAAAAGAAAAATAAAACAAAATAAAAAATTTTAGGGAAGTGCTTGATCGAAATTTTAGTACTTTTATTCTCATATTAACTATATTCTCAACGTTGTAGCTAATTATAATGAATATTAATAAAATAATTACAAATGAAAAAATTGACTTATTGTATCATCTTGGCCTGTATAAGTTTCTGCAGTTATGGACAAAATTTTCAAGTACCTGATAGTATACTAAATGATGTAGAATCAAGACAGTTTGAATATACGCACACGGCAAAATTTAACTACAAAATTGTTTATCCAATAAACTATGACCATTTAACGAGCTATAAAGTATTAATTGGTCTTTCTGGAGGAAATGCTAATGAGAAAATTGTAAACTACTGTTACTATACGCTATTCGACTCTAAATATTTTGAAAACTATATCACTATTTTACCGCTAGGTCCTTCTGGAAGGCCTCTTGCTGAAATGGATAGTTATGAAATTGACCAATTGATTGCTGATATAATTAAGAACCAAAAAGTAACAAAGTCCAATTGGATTTTAGCAGGAACTTCAATGGGGGGATTAGCTGCCTATAATTTTGCCGCTGCTAGACCTGAATTATTTGAAGGTATTATAACTTTTCCGGGTGGATTAGGGACTAACGAGGTTTCAGACAAATGGAAGAATTATAGAATAGTATTAGCTGGAGGTGAATTAGATGAAGCAGATTGGATACGCTTGAACAATGAGACAAAGTCAAAATTAGAAGGTAATGTAAAAAGCATTGAGATCTTTACAATTGAAGGACAAGGTCATATTGTTTCACCAGATTATGACATCGATAAGGTTTATAGTAAGTACTTTAACTCCAACAAGTAATACTAGCTAAGTAAAAAGCCGAGGTAAAAAACAACCTTTTTGTTTATTAGATATTGAGATTATTTTCTATGGTAAATAGCTGAAAATGATTTAAGTAGTATAAGAAAAAGGTTTGTTTTTACTAGCTATAGAGATTGTTTAATTCTTATGATTTACCTAATAAAGTAAGCTTAATGCTCCCTTTTGTTCTTTCTAATTAAGACTTGACATTTTAAAAGAAATTAAACTTAAGATGTGCGTTATTTATTGCAGTTTTAGGCTATTTACAAAAGTTTTTTTCAGATTCTCTATTCTCATTAGGTTATTAAGACACAAAAAAAAATAGGCAAACATATTCTGCGTCAGTATGACAAATCGATAACTAATGATAAAGCCTTTGAGAAATAGTAAACTAAATTTACTTTTGAGAAGAAAAAACGGAGAAGTATTTTGAATATGCTATGGGACAAATATTACTTATAGCTATAGAAATTTTAATGTAATGTTTAAAGAAGTAAATAGAACAAGTATTTTCCTCTATGGAATAACCTTCATCATCGCATTGGTTATTGTGCTTGATTTTACTTTGCCCGGTGAGGTGTTTACGGAACAAGTGACACACGTAACAAAGTAAAGACAGTAATACTATAATGCAGGTGGAAACCACCACTATTCTTAAAGCGTGATTACCCCAAAACATCAATTTTCTGTAGCAGAAGATTTTGCGAAATCAGCTCAGTATAAAGAAATCAAATATTCGGTTTCATTGCTGTTTAAAGAAATAAACAGCTACAGATTACTATCATCTAAAAACAGTAGCATCTATTCTTTTAGAATTCTTTCTGGGTTGATTCTTCCTCTTATTGTAATGAGCACAATACTAATGGCTTATGTCTATAAAAAGCGCATTAGCGTATTACTATTTGTGCTACAAATACTATTATTGGGGGATCTCATATTACTAATATCATAAAGGCAGTTGTTATGCTTTTATAAATCGAAATACGCCTTTATTAGATGGTGTCGTCACCACAGAAAAATAGGACCCTTTAGCTAATGAAGAAATATTCATGATAAGTCCATCTGTATTTGTCACTTTTTCTTCCATCACAATAGCACCTAAAATATTATATGTAACCACTGTGAACTCTGGAAACGATTGTCCTAAAGAAACATTAATCAAATCTGAAGATGGATTAGGAAAGGCAGAAATGTTAGTAAGGTCTAAATCATCTATAGCCAAAACTTCTTCTGCAATACGTACATTAAAAACAAAATCTACTATTTGATTAAACTCTGCACCATTTTCAAAAGCAAATCCACCTGGATATGGATTATTAATAGATACTAAAAGATTTACTGTAACTCCAGGAATTTGAAATGTAAAAACATCACCGTCAGCAATAGGGAATTCTTCTTCAAGAACAATACGTAAGCTTTCTCCAGCAGCACCAAATTCCATTGCGGGAAATTCTTGTGTATAGAAAGGAGTTCCTGCTACCGTTGCTCCTTCAAAAATCTCTAGTGTTCTTGTTTGTTGTGTTCCGCCACTTCCTGTAATGAACTCAACATATTCTAGAAAACCATCACATTCTGCCGTGAAGGATTGTGCCCAGTCAAAATTATTTTGAGGATCAAAACCTCCTATATCATTACCAATTGTACATTGTGATTGCATTGTAGCTGGCGCAATAAACAAAATAAGTAAAAGAGTGTAAATAAAAGTGTAGTGTTTTTTCATGTTTCTTGGGTTTGTAGTATTTTTTATTATTTAAAGGTCGTAAATATAACTGAGCACTTACATATAAATATATTTATAAGTAATAAATTTATATGTAAGCAGATAGTTGTGTAATTTGTATTTTAGTAGCGAGTAGATCGTACTGTAACAAAAACACATACCATGAGTTGGATAAAAATAATAGATTATAAAGCTGCGGAAGGAAGACTAAAAAAATTGTACGACCAGGTTAAAGGCCCTAACAACAGTGTTGATAATGTACTCTTAATTCATAGTTTGCGTCCACATACCTTGACCGGTCATATGGCGCTGTATAAGAATGTACTTCATAATTCAAACAATACGTTGCCAAAATGGTATTTAGAAGCGCTTGGGGTTTATGTGAGTAACCTCAATAGATGCGAGTACTGTTTTGAGCATCATTATGCAGGTTTTAAAAGACTGTATGAAGACGATACAGCATCAGAAAAATTCCGTCAAGCTGTACTTGAAGATAAAATGGATACTTTTTTTGAGGGACAGTATCTTGCCGGTTGTAAACACGCAAAGCAATTGACGTTGTCTCATCACACAATCAAAGAAGAAGATATCCAACTGTTAAGGGATGTCGGATTTGTAGATGGAGAAATACTTGAAATCAATCAAGTAACTAGCTATTTTAATTACGTTAATCGTTCGGTGGTTGGCTTAGGTGTGGATACCAAAGGTGATATTTTAGGTTTGTCACCCAATAACAGTGATGACCCAGACAATTGGAATCATAACTAAGAATAAAGTATTCTAATTTATTAAATTAGATGCCTAAACAATAAATAGAGGGCAAAACCCAATGAAAAGAATTAGCTTTATAACGATCATACTTATGGCGAGTATTTTACTGCTTATTTATGATATTTGCCTTCTCGATTTTAATAACTTAAGTAAAGGGCCTTTTAGTGGTATCGTTTCGAGTACACTCTTGATTGTAAGTATGATTCTTGCCAGAAAAGATATTAAAAAAGCAGAATAAATTACTTAACTATAGAATTAACAATAGACAAAATCGTCGTCATCCATTAATAAAAAAAAATAAACGATACTAAAATGGAAAATAAAATACCTTTCTTACTATTAATTATGCTTCTTGTATTTTCTTGTAAGAATAAAAATGATAATCATGATTCTGAAAATGAAACGAAACAAGAAGAAACCCATGAAAAAGAAAATAAGCACTGGTCGTATGAAGGAGAAACAGGGCCAGAGCATTGGGTAGAAATTGAAAAACAATCTGACTGCGATGGTACTAAACAATCGCCGATAAACATTGTCGATGTGAATGTTATGAGCGATAATACGTTAAAGCCTCTAGATACTCACTATTCAGCGAATGTTCAAATACACGAAATAACCAATAATGGACACTCTATTCAATATAATTTTGAGAAGGGTGATTTTATTTTATTACATAATGAGGAATATGAACTAAAACAAATTCACTTTCATGAACCATCAGAACATACTATAAATGGAATTCGTTATCCATTAGAAATGCATTTAGTACATATAAGTAAGGACAATAAAATTGCAGTTTCTGCTGTATTGGCCAAAGAAGGTGAAAGTAGCGACCCTTATACTTTTTTAGAAAGATACTTACCTGTAAACATTGGGGAAACAAAACCAATTGATACTAAATTTGACCTTAACACAAGTTTACCTGCAGATAAGGGGTATTACACCTATAGCGGTTCATTGACAACACCTCCTTGTACTCAAGATGTAACTTGGAATGTTTATAAGACACCTATTACCATTTCAGTAAACCAAGTAAAGCAACTGCAAGAATTAATGCCACTAAACAACTATAGAAATGAACAAGCTATTAATGGCAGAGTTGTAAAACAATATGTCGGTCAATAAAACAAACTTGAACAAGCGTATAGCAAT
>JALZVC010000009.1 GCA_023301205.1 Flavobacteriaceae bacterium | reverse complement strand
GTTTGCGGCATGCCAATTAGCTCAAAATAGGCCGCTAGATAACCATCTTCACCCGGTGTGCCGTGTACCGTATTAAAAACCGCATCTGGAATGATGGTGCCATCTGGCGTTTTAAAACTAAAATTAGCTTTATCAATGGGTGTTTTAGTGGCTGTTTCTGAAACAAAAAACCATCCTTCTTTAAGAATATGTATAGGATAAACGTTGAATCTGGTTTTGTCTAGTGCATCGCAGACCACCGTACCACTGTTTATAGAGATATTTGCCTCGCTAGAATAACCGCCCATGAGCACGGCGATATTTTTTTTTAGATTTCGCATACTTTAAAAATTGTAACGTTTAATAGATTGTTAGGAACGCACACTAACAAAAATAGGTGTTATCTTTAAAAAGATAGTAACTTTGAAAAATATTTGCAACCTAATTTTGACCTATGACCTTTTTTAGATTCATATTCACCAAAACCTTTGTTAAGCAGTTGCTATTTGCAATCGTAGCTTTGGTAATTTTAGTATTCCTGTTAATGTTATGGCTTAAAAGTACCACAAATCACGGTGATACTATAGAGGTGCCCAACCTCGCAAAAATGGAACTGGATAAAGTAGAAGAAACTTTAGAGGATCTAGACTTGCGTTATGAGGTGATGGATTCTGCAAATTACAATCCAGACTACCCGCGTTATTCGGTTATAGAGCAAGTGCCTAAAGCTGGTAGGTTTGTAAAAGAAGACCGTAAAATATACTTAGCACTTAATCCATCGGGTTATGCAAAAATACCCGTGCCTAATGTAGTGGGGATTACAAAACGTCAAGGCGAACCTACCTTACTAGCTACAGGATTTAAAATAGGAAAAATAAGCACCAGGCCGTATATCGCTAAAGACGAAATTTTAGAGCTAAGATACAAAGGCAAAAAATTAAAACCAGGGACGAAGCTCGAAAAAACAGCTACCATAGATTTAGTTATTGGTGATGGTAAAGGAAGTTTACGACAGGGAAGCAACACTACAGAAAACAATAATGATGGAGAATGATGACGTCTTAGGACCAGAACTTGAGAAAATCGATGACATGCACGAGCATTTTAGGTTTGTCGCAGATAAAGGCCAAGCGCCTTTACGTGTAGATAAATATTTAATGAATCGCGTAGAAAATGCCACACGTAATAAAATACAAAAAGCAGCAAAAGAAGGGAACATCTTTGTTAATGATGTGATTGTAAAGTCTAATTATAAAGTAAAGGCAGATGATGTGGTGACGGTGCGTTTTGAGCATCCGCCCTACGAGCAACTTCTCACCCCAGAAGATATAGACATTGATGTGGTGTACGAAGATGACGATGTGTTAGTGGTCAATAAAGAACCCGGTATGGTGGTACATCCAGGTCACGGTAATTATAGTGGGACTTTGATTAATGCACTCATTCATCACTTTGACAACTTACCAAACAACTCCAGTAATCGTCCCGGATTAGTACATCGTATTGATAAAGACACCAGTGGTTTACTAGTGGTTGCCAAAACAGAGCTTGCGATGGCACACTTGTCTAAGCAGTTTTTTAACAAGAGTACCGAGCGAGAATATGTTGCTTTAGTTTGGGGAGATGTTAAAGAAGATGAGGGTACGGTAGAAGGACACATAGGGCGACATCCTAAAAACAGATTGCAAAACACGGTTTACCTTGGCGAAGAAGCCGAAGAGAAAGGCAAAGCTGCGGTGACGCATTTTAAGGTGTTAGAACGATTAGGTTATGTTACTTTAGTTTCTTGTAGATTAGAAACAGGCAGAACGCACCAGATACGTGTGCATATGAAATTTATAGGTCACACACTTTTTAACGACGAGCGTTATGGAGGTGAAAAAATATTAAAGGGCACCACATTTACAAAATACAAACAGTTTGTAGAAAATTGTTTTAAAGCCCTCCCACGTCAAGCTCTCCACGCCAGAACCCTAGGTTTTGAGCATCCTACAACAGGAGAGATGTTACGTTTTGAAAGCCCAATCCCACAAGATATAGAAGATTGCCTTTATAAGTGGCGTAACTATTCTAAAAACGTAATTGATTAAAATTTCAAAAAAATAAATTTCAAATTCCAATTGGCTCTTATTTCCTTCGGAAATATTAAATATTTGAAACCTAGTCTTTGTCTGGTTGAGTATTATTTGTAGCATCAAGACAGAGTGAGTCTGTAAATACACAAAATAGGTTACAGGAACTTCTCTGATAGTAGCCTATTAGAAAAAAATACATCACCGTGTCAGGTTGAGCGCAGTCGAAACCTCTTTCATAGAATCCCATAATTAAAAGTCTAGCCTAAAAAAATAGTTTAACATTACTATAAGCCTTCTCTACCTTACCATTAATAAATACCATCTTACAAAAGTAAAGAAGTCTCTATTTCTTATTATTTTTACAATAGGAAATAAGAAATACGTTTTACTTCTTTGCTCTTTCAACGAAGTGGTCTTTCTTCTTCGTGCATAATACTAAAAATTAAGTCCCAATGAAAATAGTTGTATCACCAGCCAAATCCCTCGATTACGAAAGTAAATTACCCACTACAAGAGGTACTCAACCTCAATTTTTAGATCAAGCCAAAACATTAAATGCAACCCTAGAGAAGAAATCTAAAAAGGCAGTAGGTGAGTTAATGCACATAAGCGATAAACTGGCAGAACTCAATTACCAGCGCTATAAAGATTTTACGACACCATTTACAAAAAGCAATGCAAGACCAGCGGCCTATGCATTTGCAGGTGATGTGTATACAGGGCTAGATGCGTATAGTATTTCAGAAAAAAAGATAGACACCTTACAAGATACACTGCGTATTCTCTCGGGTTTATACGGTGTTTTAAAACCATTAGATTTAATGCAACCTTACCGTTTAGAGATGGGAACAAAACTTAAAATTGGTAAAAACGAAAACCTTTACCAGTTCTGGGGAGACACCGTGACCGAAGCTTTAAATAACGAGTTAGAAGACGATGAGACTTTTGTAAACCTTGCAAGTCAAGAATACTTTAAGGTTGTGAATAAAAAACTACTTAAAGTGCCAATCATCAGCCCAGTTTTTAAAGATTACAAAAATGGAAAGCTAAAAATTATCGCATTCTTTGCTAAAAAAGCTAGAGGAAGTATGACGCGTTATCTCATTGATATAGATGCTAAAAATCTTCAAGATATTTTAGGTTTTAATCGAGATGACTATCGTTACAGCGAGGAGCATACAGAGAAAGAGAATGCCCCTGTTTTTATTAGGTAGGCTTTAGAAGATGAAGGTGAACTCGAAGATGAAGATTAACTCGAAGGTCGAAATTAATTTGACAATCTCTCTTTGTATCTCGGCGGTTCTTTGTGTATCTCTGTGAAAAAAATCACAATAAGATGAATGCGGTTATTAATCCTGCGACACATGCACCTTGACCTTTTTAGGTCGCACACTAAACTTTTTACGTTTAGGACGTAGCTTTACCGTGGCGTGCTTTTTTTTATCTCCTTTTTCCATACTAAATACTCGAAAAATTTTAGTCACACCCATGCAGCTGTGTATCTCATAATACAAATAGCAATCAAAAAGAACAATCAAAGGCTCCTGAGTGATTTAATACTTATGGACAGAGTCCATAAGTATTAAATTGTATCGAAGGGACGGATTCCCTTCACAAAACCCCCAATCCCACCAATACCTTTTTCCGTTAATATCTTTATAAATGCACTTCCTATAATCGCTCCATTGGCATATTCAGTTGCAGCATTAAAAGTCTGCGCATCACTAATTCCAAATCCTACAATCTGCGGGTTTTTTAATTGCATATTTTTAATACGGGCAAAGTAGTCCGTTTGCACATTTCCGAAGCCAGTTTGAG
>JALZVC010000008.1 GCA_023301205.1 Flavobacteriaceae bacterium | reverse complement strand
GTGATCCAGTAGAGTAAAAGATTCCAGACAATAGGATGTCCTTCATATCGGGTGTTATTTATAAGATCTTGAAAAGAAGAACTATCGCGAGCCAGTAAATAATGATGCGCTTCATCTAACCATAATTCGTGATTTGAAACCCCCCATAAACTTAGCGCAAAAAATAATACTGTCATTGCATATACAGTATAATTCGAGTTTTGCCACGTACTATGGTTGGTCATGATTATTTGGTAACGGTCATTAATCCATTTGCGATCACAGATTTGATTTTAAATTTAATCGCTTTTTTAAGATCTCGATTTTTAGGCTTTGTAATTTCTCTATGATAATTTACTTCATTCACGACTCTATTCACGGCATAATCGTAAAACTTACGTGTATAGGTGCGTTTAAAATCAATCTCTCTGTCTGTTGAGGTTTCCCAATCTGGTTTTGTAATAATATCTTTTTCTATTTCAGAATAGAGTGAAGTACCCTTAATAGGATAGGCTATCGTAATAGTAAAGTGTGTTGGGTTCGCATCCTTGAGGTATTGTACTGTTGTGTTTATGTCAACTAGATCTTCTCCAGGGTATCCAAGCATAATAAAGGTGCCAGTCTCCATATCCATCGCATTGGTTTTTTGAATAGCTTCTTTTACCACGTTTACGTCAACACGGCGATCCATGGCGTCTATAATTTTTTGAGAACCACTTTCTGCACCTATCCAAATACGGTAGCATCCAGCTTCTTTTAAAAGCTGTAATATCTCATCATTTAACCGTTCGGCTCTAGTAATACACTCAAAAGGAATCACAGCATCTTGTTTGAGTACTTCTTCATGAAAAGCGGTAAGCCATTTATGACTTACTGTAAATACATCATCTACAAACCAGATAGAGTCAGGCGCATAGTTGTCTTTGAGCATTTTTAACTCGGCAGCAACAAGGTTTGGGGGCCTACGTCTATAACTTTGTCCATATACGGCAGTACTACACCACTTACAGGTATAGGGACAACCACGTTGTGTACTTACAGTCATAGAGCTCATGCCATGATTGTCTTTCCATGTTTTGAGGTATTTTTCCATCGGGATTGCTTCTCTATTTGGAAGTGGTAATACCGATAAATCTTTCATTTTTACACGTGGTTTTGTTCTTGTAACCAACCCTTCTTCCAGATATGCAAGACCTGCTACTTTTGTAATATCTGTAGTATTTAAAATGGCATCATGTAACTCTGCCATAGTTTCTTCTCCTTCACCTATGATAAGATATTGCGCACCCGCTTTAAGGTAATTCTTAAGATTGTAGCTTATGTCTGGCCCTCCAAGTACGATGGTTGGAAATCCATACATAGCTTCTGTTTTTAAAATCTTCATAAGTTTGATGACTTCTACTTTTGTCATCAAATTAGAATAGATAGCAACAATATCTGGTTGTTTTTCCTTGATAAAGGCAAGCTGATCTTCTTTTGAATAAAAGGTAGTGTCAAAAATATAGTTCTCTATATTTTGATCATTGAGGTATCCAGAAATATAAAGCTGCCCTAACGGAGGGTAAGGCTTCATGATTTTATGCTCCTTAGGATCATTAGAGAGATAGTATGCGTGTGTCAATAAAACGCTCATTTCTTTTCAAAGCTTATTAAAAAATGGTCTGCATATTTTGCCCAAAATGGATGTTGAAACCATGACTCCAAAGTAATCAAAAGCTTCATAAAAAGTGGCCTTTTTTTAAAATAAGGTTCTAAATAAGATGGAGGAATAGCGATACCTATAGGTTTAATATTTATTGGTTTTGTATACATTTTTGCAAAATTGGTTAGATCCTTCGGGTTATAATACCAAGTCGGGACTTCTACACTCTCTACATTTGCATAGACGACCTCTTTTGTGTTTCGCCGAAAGGCTTTCTGAAATTGTAATTTCAACAAAAAATAGAAACGTTCCCAAAGTGTGTTTTTAGGCATGATGACCATAATGAGTTTTCCTTGATGGGCAAGTAGCGTTTCTGATGTTTTAAGAAAATCGTGTAATTGTGAATTTGATAAACAGTTGAGTCCTCCAAAATTTGAAAATATTACATCAAACTTTTGATCAAATGTACTAGGCTTCATGGTTGTGATATCTACTATCTGAAACCTAATCTCTGGATATTTTTCTTTCGCTACTGCTAACATTTCTTCAGAAATATCCGTTGCGATTACTTGATGCCCTTTTTGATGAAAATAGTTGGCGTCTTCTCCCGTACCACAATTTAGTTCTAAAATACTGAGATGATTTGCAGTGTCTAACTCTTTTGTGAGATAGCTATATACGCTCTCGCGTTGTGCTTTACCTATGCTAGAATGCGTGAAAGCGGCATCATAATTTTGAGCGTGTATGTCAAAGTCATTACTCATGTATAGGTCTGTTGTTGTATGATGTAGCTGTAAAAAATAAATTAGTAATTACTTAACTACCCATTTGTATGTTGCATATTGTTTAATATAGCTTTGTCTATAAAAGCACTTGGGGTGTAGTAAAAATATAAAGCCATAGATCGCAATGTTAATTTTGAGAGCGATAATGGATTTTTAAAGAACGCTTTAAAGTTTGCGACCCCTTGACTTTTTCTATATTCTTTATGTACGTATCGATGTAATTTTTTATAATATTCTGAGTTAAAAGTCCCTTGAAACATCATAGCAAGGTCATCACTATCTGTCCAATTTGCTTTAAGTTGTAGATCATCCTTTACCATATCATAAAACTTGGTCCCTGGAAGAGGGTAAGAAACGGAAACTCCTATATTGTCTGGTTGAAGCTCTTTTATCATCGTCATCGTCATTGCAATATCTTCTTTTGTTTCTCCTATGTATCCAAACTGAATAAAGAATGCTACTTGAACATTCTTCTTTTTTAAGAGTCGTGTTGCTTGATAGATTTGTGCTACTTTGGTTTCTTTGTCCATAGCATCGAGAATCTTTTGAGAGCCACTTTCTGCACCTACCCATACTTCTTTAAGACCACTTTCAGAGAGTGCATCTATCGTATCTTCTTTTAAAAGTAGATCAACTCGACTTTGTATGTAATAAGTGATTTTTAAGTTTTCTTTTTTTAATTCGAGATTAAAATTTTGAACCCAGTTTGGTTTTAGTCCAAAAATATCATCACACATCCAGAAATTAGTCACGTCATATTGTTCTTTTAAAAAGGCAATATGTTTTGTGATATATTCAGGCGAGTGAGAATTATAGCGATTGCCATATATAGGTTTTGCGCACCAGTTACATTTAAAGGGGCATCCTCTTGTGGTTGCTATGTTTAGTGTAAATTGTTTACCACTTTGTGCCCATACGGCTTTGTAAGCATCTATATCTGCAAGATCCCAAGCGGGTTGAGGTAACTCATCCAGATTACGCAATACAATACGTTTTGGGTGTTTTTTTATTTCTTTATGCTCTTTATATACAAGACCGTTAATATGGCTTATAGATTCCTTGTTTTTTAGAGCATAGACAAGTTCTTTAAGTGTGATTTCCCCTTCTCCTTGTATGATGTAATCTGCACCTGCATCTAGATATTGGCCATATTGATCTGTACTATCGCTACTGCACACAATGACTTGACAACCATGTTTTTTACCTAAGCCTATCATCTCAAAAGCAGCTTCTCTCATGGTCGTAAGACACATCTTAGTGAGGTAATTAAATCCATCGTCGTACATAACCAAAAACTGAGGATTTTGCTCCTTTATTTTATCCTCAATGGCGTATGGGTCACTTCGTAAGTTTGTGTCAAACAAATTTACTGCATATCCCTCTTGTCGCATAAGTGATGCAGCATACAGTGTCCCCAATGGCGGGTACGGGGTTTTATTGTCCCATTGTTTTTTGTCAAGAGGGTAATAATAAGAATGAGAAAATAGGATATCAAGCATGTTCTTTACTTAGCGCAATGTTATATTTGGTTTCGTATGTTATATACTTCTCGTTAAGTCGAGTGATTACCTTATTCTGAAAGCCTTGAGGGTGATGTTTTGACACACTCTTTGTAGATTTCATAGCTATATTAAATTGATCAGGATTCATCTCACTAAATTTCAACTCCCATTTTTTATAAGTAAGTTTTAAGAAAAGTGTATCTAAACGTTCTCCTATTTTTGAACGTAATATTTTTTCTGTGAGTTTTGTAATACCTGGTTTGCGAATGGGTTTTAATTTGCCCAATCCTTGACCAAGATTTTTATTGGGAAATTTTGTGTATGCCCATGTATTAATGTCATAAAATCTTTTAAAACTACCATTGCCGTACATAGGTATTAATGTAACAAGCTCTGTCGCTGTAAAGAGATTTTTTTCTTCTATTTCTAGTGAGTTTTCACTTATAAAGTAATTAACGCAAAAATATTTTTTAGAATTGAGCAAGAAAATTTTCTTGTATAAGATAAGTAATGTTCTTGCTACCCATAATCGTTGATTGCTCGTTATGATAAAAAAATCAATATCTCCATCTTGATCAAAAAAACCTTTAGATAATGCTCCAGAAATTCCAACTCCTTCTACAAAAGGGAACTTTGATATTAATCGAGACATGTGATCTGCTTTTTTAGCAATTTTGCGAGCTCCTTCATTGCCTGCTAATCTTCTTTCTATTTGTGATGTATCATCCTCACACAAATAGAAGTCTTTTATTTTGTATATAATACCTTCATTTACAAGTACTTCTAACTCCTTATGTATCGTGTTGGGGTCTTTAGAATTTGAAAACGCAACGACCTCCTCTTTTGTAAGAGGATATTTAAACAGAGAAAAATATAATAGTGGTTTTAGAGATGTCAATTGAGTTTTATTTATTTCTAAATTTATCTTGTAAAAGTCTTGATTATATAATGCGTAAGAGGATAGAAATTACTGGTTATTTCTTTATTACACAATAATAAATTAGTAAAGTAGTAGACTTTTTATGATAGACGATATATCTACGTTTGCCTTACTAATTTATACTTATATTTAATGTTTTTATCCCTAAAGTAGTTCCACTTTACTGAAGCGTTACTATATATTACAAACTGGAAGTATCCAGGAACATTATTTTTTATTTCCTATACTAAAGGCTCTTGATATATTAAACCCTAAAAAAATATTTCCTTCACTAAAATCACCTCTTGCCTGTCCTAAAAAACCATTGGCAAAAATAGCTCGCGAGTTAGATACATGAATCTGAAATACGTGACCTCCCGTCTCTATCTCTACTCCTAATGCTAAAGAGTTATTAAAAGCAGAGTTGTTTACTCTGTTTAAATGAACCCCATAATCTCCTATAAAAGCAAGTCTTTTGGTAAATTTAAAGCGCCCTCCTATTCCTAAAGCAAATTGCGAGTTATCTTGACCATCTTCTATTACCGTGTTGTCATGAAAAAAGGTAGGACTTAACTGTAATGACAACCAATCATTAAATTTCCTAGAAATTAGTACTTGATTTGCATAGCCTAAACGATCATTAAAAGAGAGCCCAGGGAATAAGTCAGAATCTAGATCTGTATTAATTGTAAATAAATTATATCCTACTACTGTTACTGGAGAGCCTCCTTCTACTTGTTGCGCAAGTCGATACTTAAAAGCAGCATCATATGTTTTATTGAAACCTGAACGAGAGATACCTACGTTTAACCAGTCTGTGAGACCATAAACAAACTGTATACGTGCAGTAGCATCATCAAGTCCAATAAAATTATCTATTCCATCACTTAAATCTCCAAAACGGTGTGATATAATAAATTGTAATTGTTTTTCTCCTACAAGTTTTGTAGACTCAAAATTTACAATTTTTATACCTTTAAAAACAGATGTTGTAGGCTGTTTCTCATCGGGTACTTCTTGTTCTAATTCGTCTAATAAATCATCTTGAGCAATACCAATCAATGGCAAAAATATTAGGAAGAATAATACGAATCTATTCATGGGAGTTGTTTCTTTATATTTGGTGTAGATTTTCACTTGCCTAAAGTCGCTTGATCTAACTTGACCTCTTCTAGTAAATTGTCATAGCCTATACATCTAGCTTTTATTTTTACAAGCGAATTTATTTGGTTTGATGTTGGTGGTGTTTCGTTTTCGTTTAATGCGAAAAATATAACATCGTCAACTGTAACAGTGTTTCCGTCGATACTACTTAAAGTGCCTTCTATTTCAATTGTTTTGTTTAAATATTTTGTTGTGGCTTTAGCTTCATTATCCTGAAAATATTTAATAAAATCTGTGGCTTTTAATGAATATGCAGATTTTTCAGACTGGATATCTCTGTGATTTTGGTATAGGTAATTATACCCAATAACAGCAACAATTGCGATAAGAGCTATGGCCGCGAGAAGTATTTTTTTTTTCATAAGTTCCTAGACACTACGTTATCGCCTTTTTAAATTAAAGCTTGCTATAATGTTGATTTTATCAGAGATTTTTTCGCTTACTACATTTGGTATGTCAATATCAAAATCTTCTGGACTTACAGTAAAATCCGTTTTTAAATCTATAGTATCTCCATTTTTTACGATAACAATAGTGATAACAACCATTTCTGTTTTTCCGTGAATGGTGAGATCTCCTTCAACGGTGTATTCTTTCTCTGAGCTTATATCTTTTATTGAAAAGTCATTTAAAACACCTTTAAATGTAGCGTTGGGGTATTTATTGCTTTCCATGTAGTTTTCATTAAAATGCTCTTCCATTAGAGCGTTTCTAAAACGAAATCCTTTTACAAGTCCCAATATAGCAATTTTACCAGTGCTCACTTCTAAGATGGCTGTTGTGGTATTGCTACTAGCTTTTACAGGTTCAAAGGCTTCTACAGAAGCTTCAAAATCTAAGATTCCTGTTTTTGTATAATATTTTTGCCCAAAACTTTGTGTTATTACGACAAAAAATAAAAGTAAGAAGATTGTTTTTTTCATGATTTAATTTTCTAAAATACCATTGTCTACCCAGTTCAAAATATCGTCTATGATGTTATCAGGAAGATTACCGCTAGGAGGCATTGGGTTTGTTGTATCTGTCATACGTGACACCATTCTCCCGTTATTTGCTTCTAGAAATGCAAATTCAAAAGTATCTAACCTAACGCCTGCTTCTTGTACATTTACATTGTGACATTCTATACAAGAATTATTTAGTATTTCCATAGCACGATTCTCATAGGTTACTATAACTATGGGAGGGTCTGTTGTTTCAGAAATTTCGGATAATGAGGTTGTTTCGCAACTTGTAAGTCCAAAGGAGAATATTATAAGAAGACACCATAGGGTCATTTTTCTTTCTGCGTATGCGAGATACTTCATAGTAATATGTTACTTTTTGTAATTGTTGCGCATCTTAATTTGAACGATACGAAAAGCTTTTGTTCTTGTAAAAAAATAAATAAACTAAAAGGAAAATTTTTTCTTTGAGCGCATATTTAAATAGTCACAAGTATATATAAGGTTTCTAAAACACCAATTTTCTCGAAAGTTACCTATAATTCTTATCCAAATACGATTCTTAATATTTATTTAACACTTTTAATGCGCTTCTAACCAATTCTGTCCAAGCCCAACTTCAACATCAAGCGGAACATCCATTAAATAGGCATTTTCCATTTCGTACTTAATCATGGTTTTCATTTCTTCCAACTCGTCTTTATGAACATCAAAAACTAATTCATCATGCACTTGTAAAAGCATCTTTGTTTTAAAGTTACCTTCTTCAAGTTTGTTGTGAATGTTGATCATCGCAATTTTAATAATGTCTGCTGCACTACCTTGTATGGGCGCATTTACGGCATTACGTTCTGCTGCTCCGCGAACTATTGCGTTGCTTCCATTAATGGCTTTTAAGTATCTGCGGCGGCCCATTACAGTCTCAACATAACCATTTTCACGTGCAAAGTTTACTTGCTCGCTCATATAGTATTTTAGTTTCGGGTAGGTTTCATAATAGGCGTCAATTAACTCTTTTGCTTCACCACGAGACATATCTGTCTGGTTGCTTAATCCAAAAGCAGAAACCCCGTAAATAATACCAAAGTTTACTGTTTTTGCATTACTACGTTGCTCTCTTGTCACTTCTTCTAAAGGCACATTAAATACTTTGCTGGCGGTAGATGCGTGAATGTCCTCCCCATTTTTAAAAGCTTCCATCATGGTTTCTTCTTGACTTAGTGCTGCGATAATACGCAATTCTATTTGCGAGTAATCTGCTGCGAGTAACACATAGTTTTCATCACGAGGGATAAATGCTTTTCGCACTTGACGGCCGCGCTCTGTTCTAATAGGTATATTCTGTAAGTTTGGATTATTACTACTCAATCTTCCTGTTGCTGCAACCGTTTGCATATAGTCTGTGTGCACACGTTGAGTTGCTGGTTCTACCTGTAATGGCAATGCATCAACGTAGGTAGATTTCAGTTTTGCAAGACCGCGATATTCTAATACATCTGCAATAATTTTATGGTCTTTTGCTAAGTAACTCAATACATCTTCAGCAGTGGAATATTGCCCAGTTTTTGTTTTCTTAGGTTTATCAACGAGTTTCATTTTTCCGAATAGAATCTCTCCCAATTGTTTAGGCGATGCGATGTTAAATTCTTCACACGCTTCTTCATAAATGTTCTTCTCTAAGGTAGCAATATCACTTTCAAGATCACCAGATAAAGAGTTTAAAAAGTTTTCGTCAAGGTTAATTCCTTCCAGTTCCATATCAGCTAGTACTCTCAATAATGGGACTTCAATATCTGTGAATAATTTTTTAGTGTCTGCGTCATTCAATTCATTACTGAAATGTTCTTTTAATTGCAATGTGATGTCTGCATCTTCTACCGCATATTCTGTTTGCTCGGCAACAGGAACATCGCGCATCGATTTTTGATTTTTCCCTTTTTTACCTATTAATTCAACGATAGAAACAGGCGTGTAATTGAGGTATGTTTCGGCAAGTACGTCCATATTATGACGCATATCTGGATTGATGAGGTAATGCGCTAACATGGTATCAAACAATTCCCCTTTTACGGTGATATCATATTTCCGCAGTACTTTAAGATCGTACTTTAAATTCTGTCCTATTTTTTCAATTTCGGTTGCTTCAAAGAAGGGTCTTAGCTGCTCTATAAGTTCTTGTGCTGCTTCTTTCTCCTGCGGAAATGCCAGGTAAAACCCTTTTCCGGCTTCCCAAGAAAAAGCGATGCCAACGAGCTCTGCCGTGAGTGGGTTTAAGCCTGTGGTCTCTGTGTCAAAGCACACGCTAGGTTGTTTCATTAGGTTACTAATAAACAGTTTTGTTCCCATTCCTGGTTGTACTAACTGGTAAAAATGCTCTGTGTCTTTAATGGTTTTTCTACTACTGAAAACTTCTGCATCTTCACTAGGAGTACTATCACCACCAAACAAACTAAATTGTCCTTCGCCAGCAGGATTAGCAGGTGCAGGTTTTTTAGTTTTTGCTTCTTTAGCTGGTTTTACTTCGTGACTGGTTCCTTTAGACGCCATTGCCTCTACAGAAAAAGCGTTTGTAAAATTAGTAGTCAAACGACGAAACTCTAGTTCTTCAAAAATCTCAGTTACTGCATCGACATCTGGTGTGCTCATTTTAAAATCTTCTTCGTGAAATGCTACAGGAACGTCAAGCATAATGGTGGCAAGTTTTTTACTGAGCATTCCCAGCTCTCCATTTGCAATCACCTTTTCTTGCATCTTCCCTTTTAGCTGATCTGTGTTTTCAAGCAGTCCTTCCATAGAACCAAATTGCTTGATAAACTTTTTAGCTGTTTTATCACCCACACCAGGAAGTCCCGGTATATTATCACTGGCATCACCCATCATCCCTAAGTAGTCAATTACTTGAAGTGGATTGTCAACCTCAAATTTTTTGCAAACTTCTGGGATTCCCCAAGTCTCATAACCTCCCCCAAACATAGGGCGATACATAAATATATTGTCGCTAACTAACTGTGCAAAATCCTTATCTGGCGTGACCATAAAAGTTTGAAAACCTTCTTTTTCTGCCTGTTTAGAGAGTGTACCTATCACGTCATCTGCCTCAAAACCTTCTTTGACCATAATAGGAATATGCATGGCTTCCAGAATTTTGTAGATGTATGGTATGGCAACTTTAATACCGTCTGGAGTTTCATCACGGTTTGCTTTATATTCTTCAAACATCTCAACACGATCTACGCTGCCGCCTTTGTCAAAACACACGGCAAGATAGTCTGGGCGTTCTCTTTTAATAACATCAAGAAACGAATTCATAAAGCCCATAATGGCACTCGTGTCCATTCCTTTACTATTGATTCTTGGGTTTTTTATAAGTGCGTAGTAGCCTCTAAAAATGAGTGCGAAAGCATCAATGAGAAAGAGGCGTTTTTTAGGATCTGACATCGTTTATTCAATTTCCGTAAAAATAGAAAAAAGAAGAAAGAAGACTGCAAAAAGACTAATCGAGTTAATAACAAAAAAACCCTTGTCGTTTAAAATTTAAGTTAAAGTTATATTACTTGTGGTGTCTGTTTATTTTATTCGGAAATGTTAACCATAAAAAAAAGCCCCTGCTTTCACTGGGGTCTTCTCAACATTAAACTTATTTTTCAATTACTTTTTGATAAACCGCATTGTTGATTTGTTGCCAGAAATATCGCTTATTATTTT
>JALZVC010000007.1 GCA_023301205.1 Flavobacteriaceae bacterium | reverse complement strand
TTGAATATCATTTTTTGGGTTAAAAGATTTAAGCCTTTGCGAAAGCAATGGCATTCAAAATAAATAGTAAGGTCCACAAAATAGTTCTAATCTAATTCTTCTTTACTAAGGAGAATAACATCTCTTTATTCGCTCTACCTTTTAAAGTATTGATATGCATGGGTGCAAATTGTAAAAAAGTAAATATCCAGACTATACCAATAATGACAAGACTTATTGTATTAAACATATTAATTTCATTAATGATTTAATAGATTGTAATCCCCAATTGCAACAGCATCAATGGACCAACTATATAGCCTATTAAAGGCGTATACTTTCTATGCCAAGTAACTAAATTTTCCTTTTTGTAGTAAAGAAAACTAGAGTATATGATAAGCTGTATCATCCAAGTTAAAACAAGCAATCCAAAATCAACCAGTAAGCGCATAATAAAGATAGATCTTATAAATGCCTCGTAATTTTTGAGCTCATTGGCTTAGTGATTGAAAAATAATAGTCAACCAACTTACCGTCTTTATCTACTAAATATTTTTGAAAATTCCATTTTACACTAGAGCCCTTCTTTTCATTGAAATATTTTTCAGTGAGCCATTTGTATAACATATGTTGATTACTCCCTTTTACATCTATTTTCTCGGTGAGTAAAAAAGTCACTCCAAAATTACGTTCGCAAAATGTCTGAATTTCTGAAGAGTCACCAGGTTCCTGTTCACCAAACTGATTGCAAGGGGAACCTATAACAACCAATGTATCTGGATACGCTTCGCTCAATTTCTGTAACTCTTTATATTGATTTGTAAAACCACACTCAGATGCGACATTTACAAATAAAAGGTGTTTACCTTTAAAAAGAGAAATGTCAATAGGCTTTCCGTCAAGAGCATTAATGTTTATATCATATAGAGAAATACCTGTCATTTTCTCTTTTTTATTTAACGCTAATTTTGCTTTGTCAATCGTTTTCATAATTTATATTTTAAAAGACACAATGCCACAATCCATCTCAAAGATTTGACCTGAAAAGGAGGCCGCTTTATCCAACATTAAAAAAGCCGCGGTAGAAGCTACTTCTTCTGGATTCAAGAACTTCTTTAAAGGATGGCGTTCTGTTATATTTTCAATCATCTTTTCATTTCGTAATAACTTTGAAGCAAGTTGTGTATCAGTAACCGTTGGCGCAATGGCATTAACCCGTATGGTCGGAGCGAGCTCAGCTCCGAGTGACTTAACTAAGCCTTCAACTGCAGATTTAGACGCAGCTACACTTGCGTGAAATGGCATACCTAACTTTGCTGCTACTGAACTAAAAAGCAAAATAGAGGGATTAGTACCCTTCTTTAGTTTTGGTAAATATTTTTGAATAGACTTTACCGCTCCTAGTACGTTTATTTCAAAATCAGCTCGAAAATCATCCAAACTAAGTCTAGAAACTGGTTTTAAATTGATACTCCCTGGACAATAAATCAATCCATCTAACTCATCTATCTCTGGCAAATCGTCTGTAAGAATATCACACGTATAATGGGTTACATTTGTATGAGATACCTCGGGAGCAGTTCTACTAATATTAAATATTTTATGAGTTTCTGATAACTCATTAAGAATAGCATTGCCGATACCTTTACTACCTCCAATAATTGCGATTTTCTTCATTTTAACAAGAATTTATTTTTTGATTTTTGAGATTAAATACTGATAACTTAATCCTACCAAGTAAAAGTAGTACTTTTGTTTATTGTCCTTTATTAAAAATTAAACAAAACGTGCGCAAACAAGATTATAAAATAAATATCATAGGTGCTGGAGTAAGCGGACTTATTGCTGCCAGAGTCTTAGAAAATAATGGTTATAGTCCTGTTATAATAGAAGCAACTGATCGCGCTGGAGGAAGAGTCAAAACAGATATTGTAGATGATTATCAATTAGACCAAGGGTTTCAAGTATTGCTCACGGCCTATCCAGCAGCTCAAAAATATTTAGATTTTGAAGCTTTAGAGCTACAACAATTCCTACCAGGAGCGACTATTTTTAAGAATGGCAAGGCAAAAACCATAGGCGACCCACTTCGCAATATATCATTACTAATGCCAACCCTACTTTCAGGTATAGGTACGTTCGCTGATAAACTAAAAATACTTAAGCTCAATAATCTTTTAAAGAGAACTAAAATTACTGAAATTTTCGCGGAAGCGGAAAAAACTACACTTCACTATTTATCAGATTTTGGTTTTTCTGAAGAAATGATAGATCAATTTTTCAAGCCCTTTTTAAGTGGTATATTTTTAGAACCTGAGTTAGAAACGTCAAGCAGAATGTTTGAGTTTGTCTATAAAATGTTCGGAGAAGGTTTTGCAGCATTACCTAAATCTGGTATTGAGGCGATTCCAAGACAATTAAAAAGTCACTTAAACCAGACGACATTTCAGTTTAATACAGAAGTAAAATCTGTTGAAGATCGCAAAATACACCTCACTAATGGAACTGAATTAGAAAGCCATTTTACAATCGTTGCGACAGATCCAAGTGCGCTTGTATCTAATCTAAATAATCAGGAGACAGAATGGAAATCATGTGATACTTTATATTTTGAAACCAATAAGAGAACTATTAAAAAACCACTTATTGGGCTTATAGTAAACAAAGATGCTTTAATAAATAATATATTCTATCGTACAAGCATTCCATCAAAAACAGTAGCTAAAAAAGAACTATTATCTGTCACCATTGTAAAAGAACACGGCTTATCTAGTGAAGAATTAATAATGCGCGTTCAAAAAGAACTGCAACAATATTGTGGTGTATATTCTTGTAGGTTTATAAAACACTATTCTATAGCACAAGCTTTACCTAAATTAAACGGATTAGAATATGAAATGCTTCCGTCAGAAACTAGATTAACTACTGGAATTTTTCTAGCAGGAGATACGCAACTGAATGGTTCATTGAATGCAGCAATGATTTCGGGAGAAAGAGCAGCATTAAGTGTACTGCAAAACTTAGAGTCAATTTAAAATAATATTTAATTAAAAAAGTAACTAGATGGAATATGTAATAAGTATAATCAAAATTGTGATTGCCTTTAGTATTATAAACGTATGGTTATTTCGTTTCAAAAAAACTTCAGCTTGGAGAGGAGGTAATGCAGATAATATGAAACAAGAATTTGAGAATTATCGTTTACCAGCATGGCTAATGTTTGTAGTCGGAGGGTTAAAAATTATATTATCACTAGGGCTTTTGGCTTCAATCTATTTTTCTGAATTAGAAGTACCTTCAGCATATGGGATAGCAATCTTAATGTTAGGAGCAATAATAATGCACCTTAGAATAAGTGATCCAATTAAAAAATCCTTACCGGCTTTTATATTCTTGACATTGTCACTATTAGTTGCCTTGGTGCAATAAATTAAAAATAAATTTTCAGAAAGCATACAAACAGATACCCGTTAAGAATCATAAATACAAATGAAGGTAATGATAGTATAATTGAGTCTTTAATTTTTAATCGCACCATAAAACCCAGTAGCATTTGTATTGTTAGACCGCCAGCAGCCATTAAACCTATTAAAGGACTCACATAACCCAGAAAAAGTAAAACTCCTCCAAGTATTTGTAGTACACCTGTTATTTTCCTTTGAAGTTCATTCAATCCAAAACGATTGAACTCTACTTTCATTTTATCAGAATACAAACAGTTATATCCATAGAACAAAAAAGAAATTGCCGAAAAAAAAATTAAAATGATGTGTAGTATTTCCAAATTATAATTAATAGACATTAGCCTCTATTAGCTCACAAATTCTATCAGCTTTCAATGGGAAACTATTTATAAATTCAAAACTACGCCTTTTAAGAAGACTAGTAGTAGAAACAAAAAAAATGTTATTATCTTTCCTAGATTGTACACTAGGTTGGTTTTACTAAACTATTGTACTCGTATCGTTTAAGAAGTTCTATAGATGTATACTCTAGTGCTCTATGAAGAGTAGCTTCAAGAACAATAGCTGGCGCTAATCCTATCTTCTCTGCTTGTAACCACCTCGATATACACAAACACCATTTGGAGCCAGACACAAGTCCTGGGAAATTCCATTGTGGTATAGGTGTGCTTAAATCATTCCCTCTCGACTTTGTAAATGCTAAAAACTCATCAGTCATAATAGCGCATAAGATATGAGTACCATTATCTTGAGATACTGTACGACAATATCCATCTCTAAAATATCCCGTTGCGGGATTAATGCAACAAGGTTCTAGTTTTGTTCCTAATACGTTTAATTCCATATTCTAAAATGCTGGATCTGGCATTCCTTTTAAGCGTATTTCAATTCTTTTCTTCTTTACGGTTAGACGCTTCATTATGTCCATAAGACTCGTATCCTTAGATTTCTTATACATCTCGTTTAAGGCTAGTATTAAGCGTTTTGCCTCTCTTGATGCAGCCACTCTATCACTTGTAGACATATGGTTCATTTTTACTTTCTCAAATTCAAGTGATTCATTTATTAAGTCCATAACTTTATGTTTTGCTTATTATTTATGTAAGATAGTTAAACAAAGTAGATAATCTAAAAATAAGATATTGTTTATGATTATTTTAGTATCGATTTGAGAGATGCAATAGCGGGCTTATTTTTAAATCTTAAGTTCTTAAATTCATGAGTTGATTTTTTAAAGTGTAAATAATCAGCTTAAAAAATGGTTTATATAAGAAGTCTCTAGAAGTCTAGCTTATTAATAACACAGGAAGCAAACAAAAAAAAATCTCAAAACCTATTGATTATCATTGTTTTTAACCTCAACTGGATTGGATATCTATTGAGCTCCCGTATGAAAATGAAAAGTATACAATGCTGAAAAGGCGTTGCACTTTTTTTTTCATTCTTTACAAAATAACGGCTTTTGACAGTCTGTAAAACAAAAAAAGTCTGCATTTTCATGCAGACTTTTCGCTTTTAGTGACCTCGGCTGGATTTGCTCTACACATCCCTTTGAGCTCAATTCTGCAATTACAACTGCCTAGTCTTGCAAAAAGACTAGATGCCTTGAAACGAAAAAATCCAATCAAGCTGAAATACTTGTTGGATTTTTTCTTATTCAAATCACAACGCAGTTGTGAGTGATTGTGACCTCGGCTGGATTCAAACCAGCAACCTCTTGAGCCGTAATCAAGTGCGCTATTCAGTTGCGCCACGAGGCCGAAATATGAAACGATATGTTT
>JALZVC010000006.1 GCA_023301205.1 Flavobacteriaceae bacterium | reverse complement strand
TCTCTATCTTCACGAGCAATAGGCCTATTTGTTGGTATCTCTACAACATCAAGTTTGTAGATTTCCCATAATTCTCCTGCTTCTGTAACTGCGGTACCTGTCATACCGGTTAGTTTTTTATACATTCTAAAGTAGTTCTGTAAAGTAACTGTGGCGTATGTTTGGGTTAGCGCTTCAATCTTTACACTTTCTTTAGCTTCAATCGCTTGATGCAGACCATCACTGTAACGACGACCGTCCATAATACGACCAGTTTGTTCATCTACAATCATTACTTTATTCTCCATCACCACATATTGGGTGTCTTTTTCAAATAAAGTATAGGCTTTTAGTAATTGGTTTAATGAATGAATTCGCTCACTTTTTACTCCAAAATCACGAAACAGCGTCTCCTTCTCTTGCGCTTCTTCTTCCTTAGTAAGTCCTTTGCTTTCAATTTTAGAAATCTCCATTCCCATTTCTGGCATCACAAAGAAATCTGGATCATCTGCGCCAGAAATAAAATCTACTCCTTTATCGGTAAGGTCAATCTGGTTGTTTTTTTCTTCAATTACAAAATAAAGCGTTTCATCTATTTTAGGCATCTCTCGATTGTTGTCTGCCATGTAGGTATTTTCAGTTTTCTGTAAAATCTGGCGAACCCCGTCTTCAGAAAGAAATTTTATGAGTGCTTTGTTTTTTGGTAAACCACGATAGACTCTTAAAAGCTGGAAACCACCTTCTTTTGTGTCACCTTCATTTATTAACTTTTTTGCCTCGGCTAATACCCCAGTAAGATATTTACGCTGCACGTCTACAATGTCTTGAATTTTTGGTTTTAATTCTGTAAACTCGTGACGATCTCCATCTGTTACTTGTCCAGAAATAATAAGTGGTGTTCTGGCATCATCAATTAATACACTATCAACCTCATCTACTATCGCGTAATGATGTGGTCTTTGTACCAGATCTCCTATGGTATGTGCCATATTATCACGGAGGTAATCAAATCCAAATTCGTTATTGGTACCGTAGGTAATATCTGCGTTATAGGCGTTACGTCGCTCATCACTGTTAGGTCTGTGAAAATCGATGCAATCTATGCTCATTCCGTGAAACTGAAAAATAGGAGCCATCCATGCGCTATCACGCTTTGCTAAGTAATCATTTACAGTTACTAAGTGAACTCCGTGACCCGCTAATGCGTTTAGATATACAGGTAAGGTAGCTACTAATGTTTTACCCTCTCCTGTGTGCATCTCTGCTACTTTACCTTGGTGTAATGCTACACCACCTATGAGCTGCACATCATAGTGTACCATATCCCAAGTTACTTCTTTACCAGCTGCATCCCAAGAATTTTGATAAATCGCGTGATCACCATCCAGTGATACGTATGCTTTATTACCACTCAACTCACGGTCAAAAGCAGAGGCAGTTACGCGTAGTGTTTCATTGTCTTTAAAACGTCTTGCAGTTTCTTTAATTACAGCAAAAGCTTCTGGTAAAATTGTATCTAAGGTTGTTTTCTCTACCTCATACATTTCTTTTTTTACAGCTTCTATCTCGTTATAGATGTCTTCCTTCTTATCAATGTCCTCTTCTTTATCTGCGTCTATTTGAAGTGTATCAACTTTAGTTTGAAGCGCAGCTTGATCGTCTTTTATTTGTTTTCTGAAATGATCTGACTTGGCCCTTAGCTCATCAAGAGATAATTGAATCATCGCCTGCTCAAAGCTTTTTACTTTATCTACATAGGGCTGAATACCTTTGATATCCTGCTTAGATTTATCTCCGACAAATACTTTTAAAATGTTATCTAAAAATGCCATTTATTTTTTTATTTAATAGCGCTCAAATTAAAAGAGCACGATGTGTTTTATTGATTTTTGAGTGTCGCACTTGGTTTAATTAAATGTGCGTTTTCTTATGGGATGTATATCTTTACCGTAAAGCATACATTTTTCAAATAAGTGTTTTTGAAAATTTAAACTGAAAGAATCGTTGTGAAATCGTCTTGAAAAGTAGAACAGCTTGTATTGATGTGAGCGATTTTAACTGTGTTTTTTGATGTGCCTGTGCTGTGTAAATCATAGCCCCGAGCAATTAATTTATTTTGGTATTGTCTTTTTGTAAGAAATGCTATTTTAGATTTGAGCAATGATGCTTGTAGATACACTTTTTTAACGATACCATACGTTGAAGATTGAAGTGTCTTCTTTGTCTCTTCGTTTTTTTGATCTACCTTAATTTTAAGATAATCAATGGCGTTTGATGTTTGCGGCAATGCATAGCTTTGAGTCTCCATGGTTGCCATGAAGCTCAAAAGGAAAACCAATGTATATGTTGATCTACTATTCATTGATAATAAATTGTTTATCGCTAACTTTTTAAGAGGTTGTCAAAGATAATGAACTGAGTTCAGTTTTGAACCTAAAAAAGCCACTGAAATACAGCGGCTTTTATCTTTTATATAGTTCAATATTTTTCAATTAAGAAAATTTCCGAAGTATTGTTATTAATATTCATCTTCATTCCACAAATAATCTTCATCTGTGGGGTAGTCAGGCCAGATTTCATCAATAGAATCGTAAGAATCACCTTCGTCTTCAATGGATTGTAGATTTTCTACAACTTCAAGAGGGGCTCCAGTTCTAATCGCGTAATCGATTAATTCGTCTTTTGTGGCCGGCCACGGCGCATCACTTAAATAAGATGCTAATTCTAATGTCCAGTACATAATGTATGCTGTTTAATTTTCTGCAAAAATAATTTTTTAGCTGAACAAGCCAAGAAAATTGGCAATTATTTCTAAAATATTTACAATAACTTTTGTTAGTATTTGAAAATTAAATAATTAATTCGGAAATATTAATATTTAAAACTTCTCCGGAATCCATTTAACCTCGTCAGCTTTAAGGTCTAAGGACAACTTCCGTGCCAACACAAATAGGTAGTCAGATAATCTGTTGAGGTATTTGATTACCCGCTCATCTGTGGGTTCTAGTTCGTGTAAGTGTGTTGCTAAACGTTCGGCGCGTCTACAAACACAGCGTGCCACGTGACAATGTGACACTGTTGGGTGCCCGCCAGGTAATACAAAATGTGTCATAGGAGGGAGGCTTTCGTTCATTCTGTCCATTTCTGTCTCTAATAACTCGATTTCTTCTTCACTAATTTTAGAAATATTGAGACGCTCCTTTCCATTTTTCATTATTTCTTTTTCTGGTGGTGTAGCTAGAATAGCACCCACAGTAAATAGTTTGTTCTGTACGTGAACCAAAATTTCTTTACTACGAGGATCCATATCTTGATCGCGAATTAAACCTATAAAAGAGTTCAATTCGTCAACCGTCCCGTAGCTTTCTATGCGTATGTGATGTTTAGGTACGCGCGTGCCGCCAAATAATGCGGTACTACCTTTATCGCCTGTTTTTGTGTAAACCTTCATAGTCTAATTGTATTTTGATTTTAACCTTCTAGGTTGCTGAGTGATTTTATGACGTAAGGAAGAAAATCGTATCGAAGCGCTGTTTTTGTGTATACTTTCATATTTTTTTTCCGCTAAGGCGGGAATCTTTTAGATTGCTTCCTTAATTTTTGAATACAGATTTGCAGCTAAAGATTGATTATTTTTTCAATTGTCGTTCCTCTTTCTTCCGCTCATAATACCCCTTCTTAAAATTGCGAGACTTTCTATCTCTTTTAACTGACTTGTTTTTCTTCATGTTAAAAAGGAAGACAACTAGTAAAAGACCAACAATGACTAAGTACATATAAAAGGAATTCATAGTTGTAAAAATAGTAAAAATCTTATTCTTCTACTTTATTTTTGGTAATCAGTAAAAAGTGCGTGATTTTAAAAATTCATCTTCGATTTCGATTTCGTCTTCGATTTCAATTATGTTATCTTTGCCGCCTATGCAAAAAGAGTTAAAAGAGCAAGTAGATAAAGGATTGGTGCTGCCATTGATGGAGGAGTTTTATACCATACAAGGCGAGGGCTATTTTAAAGGGAATGCAGCTTATTTCATTAGAATAGGTGGTTGCGATGTTGGGTGTCACTGGTGTGATGTAAAAGAAAGCTGGAGCCCGGATATTCATCCGCCTACAGATATTGTAACCATAGCAGAAAATGCAGCTAAATATTCTAAGAC
>JALZVC010000005.1 GCA_023301205.1 Flavobacteriaceae bacterium | reverse complement strand
ATCCTATACCAGATGCGATGGATGTACCCGTAGGCACAGACCTATCTTGGGAACCTGTTAGCAATGCTGACGGCTATAAAATTTCAGTAGGTATCACCACGGGAGGTGTAGAAGTTTTAGATGAATTTCCTGTCGGAAACGTCACAACATTCAATCTTGTTAATGACCTTCCAGAAAATACCTTGATATACGTGACAACAACCCCCACTAACGAAGTGGGTGATGCACTTAATTGTGATGAGCAAAGTTTTATGACAGAGTTTATCCCAGTGCCGCCTGGATGTATTAGTATAAATTCGCCAGTGGATGAAGCCGTTGGTGTTCTTCTAGACGCAGACTTATTTTGGGATGCAGTAGATACTGCTACAGGATATTTACTTACGGTAGGAACAACACCTGATGGAATTGAAATCCTAAACGAAGTTGATGTTTTAAATACACTAACCTATGATTTTGGCCCAGATTTAGACCCTGGCGAAACTTACTATGTCACTGTTACTCCTTATAACGGTGTAGGTGACGCTATTGATTGTGATGAAACATCCTTTACTACAGAAACACCATCAAATGTGATTGCTATGTGTATTGATTTCACAGCACAATTAGATGCAACAGGTTCAGTGACAATAATCCCTGCCAATGTTGATGGCGGAAGCTCAGACCCAGATGGCCCTGTGACACTTTCACTAGACATAGACACATTTGATTGTTCGAACCTTGGCGCAAACACTGTAACTTTAACCGTTACAGATAATGAAAACAATAGTGCCACTTGCCAAACTACAGTAACAGTTGAAGACAATATTGCACCCGTTTTAGTGTGTCAAGATCTAACGGTAGAAATTGGCCCAGACGGAACAACCTTTGTTTCTAATGGCGAATTTTTAGAAAGCTTTACTGATAACTGTGATCAAAATCTAGACCCAGGTACTGGCGGAGTTATTTATGGTTGCGCAAATATAGGGAGTACTTTTACAAAGACAACTTCGATCACAGATGAAAACGGAAATACTGGTTCTTGTATTTCAACGATAACCGTGGTAGATGTGCTAGCACCAATAACAGTTTGCCAAAATATTTCTGTGACGCTAGACAGCAATAATATGGCTACTATTACAGCAAACCAGATTGACAATAACAGTACAGACAATTGCGGTGTTGGTAGCATCGCCATAGACATTGATACTTTTGATTGTTCTAATATAGGTGACAATATGGTAACACTTACCGTTACAGATATTCACGGAAACAGCAGTATGTGTACAGCAACAGTAACCGTTATTGATGATCAAGCTCCAGCTATTATGTGTCCAGAAGATATAGCAGAAAATGTGGGCGATAATTGCCTCTTCACAATTCCAGATTACTCAGGATTAGCAACAGTAAATGATAACTGCGGAAACGTCACAATAACTCAAGTTCCAGCTATCGGCACTACAGTAGGACTCGGTATTTCGCAAATCACTATTACAGCAGATGATGGTACAAATATGAGCTCTTGCTCTTTTAACATTAACGTTTCAGACACAACAAACCCCATAGCTTCTTGCGTTGCTCCATTTAGTGTTTCATTAGATATTAATGGAATGGCGAGTATTTCAGCAACAGATATTGATAATGGATCAACTGATAACTGTAGTATATCTAGCACAACAATAGATATCACAGATTTCACCTGTGACAATTTAGGAGAAAACACCGTAACACTTACCATCACGGATGCTAGTGGAAATATGGAAACATGCACAACCATAGTAACTGTAGACGACCCTTTCTTTACCTGTAATGAACCTCCCGTTGCTATGTGTAATGCCGTAACAGTTTCAGCAGATGCTGCGTGTATGGGTGATGCAGTTGCATTAGAGTTTAATGATGGCTCTTCAGATCCAGAAGGCGAAACGCTCACTTTTACAGTTTCTCCAGAAGGCCCTTATCCATTAGGGCTAACAAACGTAACATTAACAGTAAGCGATGGGGTTTTAACTAATACTTGTGATACCACGATTACAGTAGTAGATGACACACCTCCTACTCTAACTTGTGTAGACAATCAAACTGTAGATGCAGACTCTTTTTGCACATTTACCATTCCAGATTACACGGCTTTAGTAACTGCAAGTGACAATTGTAATACACTTACTTTAACACAAAACCCTATTGAAGGAACTATAATTGTTGCAGGAACTACATCTGTTATAATCACAGCAAATGATGGAACAAACGAAACAACTTGTTCATTTGATGTTATTGTAAATGATACAACAACACCAACTGCTGTTTGCCAGAATATCACTGTGCAATTAGATGCATTTGGTTCTGTAACAATTGTAGCAAATGATGTAGACGGAGGCAGTACAGATACCTGCGGAAATATTACAACTTCAATTGATATAGATACATTTGACTGTAGTAATATAGGATCAAATATCGTGACGCTAACAGTTATGGATGACGCTGGATTAACAAGTACCTGTACCGCTACAATAATAGTAGAAGACATAGAAATTCCTGTTGCAATTTGTCAAAATATTACCATTCAATTAGATGATTCAGGTATGTCTAGTATAACGTCTGCGGATATTGATGCAGGTAGCACAGATAATTGCGGAATTGATACAGTAGAAATTGACATAAACACCTTCGACTGTTCAAGTCTAGGGGATAATACGGTAACCTTACTGGTAACAGATAGTAACGGTAATACAAATTCCTGTATAGCAATAGTGACAGTAGAAGACATTATTGCACCTATTGCTTCTTGCCAAAGCATTACCATTCAATTAGATGAAATGGGTATGGCCACTATTACTCCTCAAGATATTGATAATGGAAGTACAGACAACTGTGACACTGCAACATTAGTGCTAGATATTGACACTTTTAATTGTGGTGATGTAGGAGATAATCAAGTAACTTTAACAATAACAGATGCCTCTGGAAACCAAGATTCCTGTATCGCTATGGTAACCGTAGAAGACACAACTGCCCCAATAGTAATATGTCAAAACTTGACGTTCGAGATTAACGAAGATGGTGACCCTATCATTATCACCCCAGCTATGATAGATGGAGGCAGTACTGATAATTGTACCATAGCATCATTAGAAATTGACATCACCACTTTTGATTGTAGTAATGTTGGTGATAATGACGTACAACTTACCGTGACAGACACTTCTGGCAACGTTGATTTTTGTATAGCTGTAGTAACAATAAACGCAACTTCTGCAGTACCCGTAGCAATGTGTCAAAATGTGACGGTGGTATTAGACGAAAACGGTATGGCGATGATCACACCGCAAAACATCTCTTCTAATGAAGCCAATGATATCTGCGGAAACACACTTACTCTAGACATTGACACCTTTACGTGTGACAATGCCGGCGAGATAATACCCGTAACATTAACAGTAACCAACGCATTAGGCGAAAGCGCTAGTTGTGTTGCCAATGTTTTTGTGGTAGACAGTATCGCGCCTACGATCACGTGTCCAGAAGATGTAGTTATCATAGCAGGACTTACTCCTTACGAACTTCCAGATTTTATTGAAAATG
>JALZVC010000004.1 GCA_023301205.1 Flavobacteriaceae bacterium | reverse complement strand
AACTACTGCGAAAAAGTAGGAGCAGACGTTGATAAAGTAAGGGTAGGTATGGGTACAGATTCTCGTATAGGAAAACGATTTTTGTTTCCAGGTATTGGTTATGGAGGCTCGTGTTTTCCTAAAGATGTAAAAGCGTTACAAAAGGCAGGAAAAGACAAAGGGTATGATTTTAAAATACTTGACGCAGTGATTGATGTAAATGAACGTCAAAAAACCATATTGTTACCCCGTATTAATAGTCATTTCGGCGGAAATATTAAAGGAATGAAATTTGCCCTCTGGGGTTTAGCATTTAAGCCAGAAACAGATGACGTTAGAGAAGCACCAGCTATTTATATGATGAATGAACTGCTAGAACAGGGAGCCAAATTAAATGTATTTGACCCAGAAGCTATGGATAATATTGAGAAACAGTTTGGAAACGCAATAGACTATGCAAGCTCGATGTATGATGCGCTTGATGGAGCAGATGCTTTAATTATATGTACAGAGTGGAGTATTTTTAGAACACCAGATTTAGAGAAATTAAAATCAAGTTTAAAGCATGCGGTGATCTTTGATGGGCGTAATTTATACGATACCAAAGAGATGGAGCAAGAAGGTTTTACCTATGTTAGTATAGGAAGATGATAAAAAAATTGCACACTTTGGGAATCTAATTCCCAAAGTGTGCAATTTTTTTTGCTATGTTTGCAACATGATTAGACGTGAGGCCACATCTTATTTAAAAGATTTAGCACTTCAATTTAAAGTGATTGCAGTAGTAGGTCCTAGACAATCTGGTAAAACAACCCTAGTAAAAGAGGTCTTCCCAGAAAAACCGTATATAAATTTAGAACTACCAGATATTAGAGCTTTTGCGCAAAGCGATCCTCGTGCATTTCTAGAGCCTTATCTTTTAACAGGTGCTATTTTAGACGAAGTTCAAAGAGTACCTGACTTATTTTCTTATATTCAAGTATTTACAGATGAACAAGAAAAATCAGGTCATTTTATTCTTTCTGGGTCTAATAATTTTTTGCTTCAAGAAAACATCACACAAAGTTTAGCAGGTAGGGTCGCTTATCTACAGTTACTTCCCTTTTCTATTTCAGAAATAAACGCCACAAAACTCACACTAGAAGAACAGCTCTATAAAGGCTTTTATCCGCCACTCTATGATAAAGAGGTTAAAGTAGATTATTTTTATGCAAATTATGTAAGAACATATATTGAGCGAGATGTTAGGTTGTTGAAAAATATAGAAAATCTTGCAACCTTTGAGCGTTTTTTGCATCTCTGTGCTGGTAGAGTAGGACAGCTTGTTAATAAAAGTTCTTTAGGCTTAGAGGCGGGGATTGATCATAAAACCGTAGAATCTTGGCTCAGTATTTTAGAAGCAAGTTATATCATTTTTAGATTACAACCACATCATAAAAATTATAATAAAAGAGTAGTAAAAATGCCTAAACTGTATTTTTACGATGTAGGACTAGCAACGTCATTATTGGGTATTCAGCAAACAGATCAATTAAATTTGCATCCATTTAAAGGAGCATTGTTTGAAAACTTAGTTATTGTAGAACTATTAAAGTCCAGATGGAATAATGGAGAGCGAAATAATCTTTACTTTTGGCGTAACAATAGGGGAAATGAGATTGACGTGATTGTTGATAATGGGCTACAATTAGAACCTATAGAAATTAAATCTGGCAAAACAATTACAGAAGCTTATTTTACAGGAATAAAATATTGGAAAAAATTAACCGGGGAGCAAAACGGAACTGTAATTTATGCTGGAGATCAAACACAAAAAAGAAGCAACGGTATTACGGTATTACCATATAATAAACTATGAAAAAAAGAGTACTTATAACAGGAGCTGCAGGATTTTTAGGGTCCCATTTGTGTGATAAATTTATTGCAGAAGGGTGTGAAGTTATTGGTATGGATAACCTTATCACAGGAGATTTAAAAAATATTGAACATCTATTTAAACTCCCTGAGTTTGATTTTTATCATCACGATGTGACGAAGTTTGTTCATGTGCCGGGCAAGCTGGATTACATTTTACACTTTGCATCACCGGCAAGTCCTATTGATTATTTAAAAATACCGATACAAACCCTAAAAGTAGGCTCATTAGGCACGCACAATTTGCTTGGATTAGCCAGGGTAAAAGGCGCCCGTATTATGATTGCATCAACCTCAGAAGTGTATGGAGATCCTAAGGAGCACCCACAAACCGAGGAATATTACGGACATGTTAACACCATAGGACCACGAGGTGTATATGATGAGGCCAAGCGTTTTCAAGAATCAATAACCATGGCGTACCATCGTTTTCATGGTATAGAAACAAGAATCGCCAGAATATTTAACACCTACGGCCCAAGAATGAGGCTTAATGATGGTCGCGTAATACCAGCATTTATTGGTCAAGCATTACGAGGAGAAGACCTCACCGTTTTTGGTGATGGGATGCAAACTAGGTCTTTTTGTTATGTTGATGATGAGGTGGATGGGCTATATAGATTGTTAATGAGTGATTATGCGAATCCCGTAAATATTGGGAACCCAGACGAAATTACAATCAAAGATTTTGCAGAAGAAATAATTAAGCTTACTGGTACAGAGCAAAAAATAATTTACAAACCATTACCTAAAGATGACCCAATGCAACGTCGCCCGGATATTAGTAAGGCAAAAGAACTGTTAGGATGGGAACCACAAACAAGTAGAGAAGCAGGGATGCAAAAGACCTACGCTTATTTTAAGAGTTTATCAAAAGAGGAGCTTAACAGAAGCGAACACAAGGATTTTTCAAAGCATATTAATTAGATATGATATTTAAAACAGGGCGATATTCTGGGTTCATTACTCCTATCAACTATATGATTGATCTTAGTATCATTCATATACTGGCTATGCCTTTTTTTGAAGACAAATTCATTTTTTTAAACTATGTCATTTTTGTTTCGTTAGCCTGGATTGTGCTATCAATTAAAATAAAGTTTTACGAGGTCTATCGCTTTACACATATTCAGCACATATTATCATCATTAGTCAAACAAGGAGCTATTTTTTTCCTCATTGTATTTGCTTTTTTTGGCTTTTATAATCAAATACATAAAGATACCTGGGAAATTGTCAGCTATGTGCTCTGGACTACGCTAGGGATCACCATTGCTAAATTGGCCATTTTCTTTCTCTTAAAAAAGTACAGATCTGTTTATAAAGGCAACAGGCGAAGGGTTGTAATTTATGGACTAAACAGTAAGACAGATCAGTTAAGAAAGTTTTTTACATTAAATCCAGAATACGGGTATGAACTCCAGAAAACATTTAATCTAAAAGGAGAGGATAAGTCTACGCTAGAAGAAACATTTCAATTTATATTAGAAAACAGTGTGGACGAGATTTACGCTTCTATCGGAGAAACGTCAAACGCAAACATGGATAAGATTATTGATTTTGCAGACAATAACCTTAAGATATTAAAATTTTTACCAGACAATAAAGAGATTTACAGCAAAAAACTTGACTTTACATACTATGGTTTTTTACCCATCCTATCGATGCGAAAAATACCAATGGATGAGGCTTTTAACAAGTTTGTTAAACGCACATTTGATATCTTATTGTCACTATTTGTGATTGTATTTGTGCTCTCTTGGCTCACACCACTTCTTGGTATTATTATAAAGCTAGAATCTAAAGGCCCAGTGTTTTTTAAACAACGTCGCAACGGGTTAGATTATAAAGAGTTTTATTGCTATAAGTTTAGGAGTATGACGCCTAATCCTGATGCCAATTTATATCAGGCAACAAAGGG
>JALZVC010000003.1 GCA_023301205.1 Flavobacteriaceae bacterium | reverse complement strand
ACATAGGCAACGATACTATAATTACCTAATACTCCATCTGACGAAAATTTATCAATGTCAATAATAGTATCACTAATACCTTTAGAATTTGGACCCCAATTCTTTTTTTCACTTAATTTATCTGCGGTGTCAAGTTTACGAATAGAGCAATCATTAAAAGCTCCAAAGGCAATAGGGGTGATTGATTTTACCTGTTTGTTTTCATAGGCTATATTACAAATGATGCCCAATTCTGGTTCTATCTGTAAATTTTCACCTTTTGTAGGTACATTAATTGTGCTTGAAGAGTAAGGATAAACTTCTGTGCATTTGCCTGTTTTTGCAGGTACGTAAAATGGGAACATTCCTTTTGGTGCTTCTTTTTCTCCTGCTTTTGCTTCTGAAAATCCTGTTGCTTCTCCAGCTTGGTCAAGGTGTCCAGCAATATTTCCGGCTACACCTAAGCCAATCATTTTATTGTATTTCATCGTTTTAGTGTTTTAATCAGTTGTATTCATCACCAATTTATAAAAGGGGATGTGGTTGGGAAAACAAGTTAAAAATAAAATGGAACTTGACTACTTATGAGGATGTTAATGTATTGCTAATAATTTTAAATCGTTGATTTCTCTTTCAGGTTTTTTTTTGAAATTCACCCTACGATCGCGATTATTGAAACGATTCTCAAAAGAAAAATAAGCGGTAACTTATTCTAAATAAAATCCCCTAAGTCATTTAAAACTAAGGGGATTGGTTATGTACTATTTCCGAAGTAAAACTAAGCTTTTGTTACAGGTTTTGTATTACAACCAAACAGGCGCTTCTGTTTAATAATTTCTGAAACACCTTCTGGGAGCATTTTTTCCCAGCTATCGCTTCCGTCTTCTATTTGTTGTAGTACTTCTCTAGAGAATATGTTCATAATCTCTGGGTTGTAGTTCTCGATGTCTACCACTTTACCATTGTATTTAAAGAACTTATATAGCTCTTTCATACGTGGGTGTACTTTTAAACTATCGCTTGTAGTATAGGTGTTAGTCTCTGTATCGTGCATTGGGTAGAGGTATACTTTAAGATCTTTAAAGAATAACTTGCCAAAGGCTTCTAGAATGCCTCCGCTTAAATGGCGGTAGTATTTTTCATCAAAGATGTCTACTAGATTGTTGACACCCATAGCTAACCCTAAGCGCATCTTTGTATAGCGCGAAAAGTATTCTACGAGTTTGTAGTATTCCTGAAAATTAGAGATCATTACAGTATGCCCTAAGGAGCATAAGAGCTTGGCTCTATCCATAAAATCTTCTTCGTCAATCTCACCTTCTGCGCGAAGGTTAGAAAGGGTGATTTCAAAAATAGTTTCGGTACGGTCTTCTTCTACTTTGTTTTGTTTTAAAAACATAGCGAGCGACTTCTCGTACATATCAATATTTACCTTAGTTACTGGTCTAAAACTACCACGCAATGCAAGTATGTTTTTCTTGTAAAGGATACGTGCTGGTAATATGTTATTTCCGTCAGGTCCAAACATTACAGCATCGGTCATTCCATTTTTAATAAGTTGTAAACTCATTAAGCGGTTGTCAACTTCATCAAATTTAGGTCCCGAAAAATTAATGGTGTCAATCTCAATTTTATCTTTGTCTATGTGATCGTATAGGTAACGCAGTAACTTTTTTGGCGTGTCATATTTGTAGTATGCACCATAAATTAAATTCACCCCAAGAGTTCCTAGCGTATGTTGTTGTAATAAAGCTTCTGTCTCGTGAAAACGCAAGTGAAGTATGATTTCACTATAGGCTTCATCTGGATCTGTTTGATATCGAATTCCTACCCAACCGTGACCTTTGTATTTTTTTGCAAAATCTATAGTCGCTACCGTGTTTGCATACGTGAAATACATCTTATTAGGGTGTTTCTCTCGTAAAATACGCTCTTCTAGCAGCTTCATCTCGTGACTCAGCATCTTTTTAAGGCGTGCTTCTGTTACATAACGGCCGTCTTTTTCTACACCATAAATGGCATCACTAAAATCCTTGTCGTAGGCCGAAATTGTTTTTGCAATTGTCCCAGAGGCGCCACCAGCTCTAAAAAAATTACGTACCGTTTCTTGACCTGCACCAATCTCTGCAAAACTACCGTAGATGTTTTCGTTAAGGTTAATGCGTAAAGCTTTGTCTTTAATGGAGGGGATGCTTTGAAAATCTGTATCTCCTTTAATAAAATCTGGCATAAGTTGCTGTTAGGTAAACAATGTCTAACAAAGGTACTAAATACCATATCTAATCAAAAAAAATACTGTTATTTTTGTACTAATGAAATCATCTCTTTCTGTAACGTTTTTAGGTACTGGAACTTCTCAAGGAATTCCCGTAATAGGCAGTGAACATCCTGTGTGTTTAAGTGATAATCCAAAAGATAAAAGGCTTCGGGTTTCTGTGTTATTACAATGGGAAGATTTTAACTACGTGATAGACTGCGGGCCAGATTTTAGAACCCAGATGCTTCGCGAAAATATAAAGCACTTAAATGGCGTGTTACTCACGCACGACCATAGCGATCATACTGCGGGATTAGATGATATTAGGCCGTTTTGTTTTCGGCAAAATGGGGTGGTCAATTTTTATGCAGAACCCAATGTATATGACGCCTTGCACAAACGTTTTGAGTATATTTTTAAAACCCAAAATAAATATCCTGGCGCACCTACCATCCAAGAAAATGAGATTATCAATCTTACCACCTTTGAGTTAGGGGGCAAAACTATTGTTCCTATTAGGGCACTGCATAATAAACTCCCAGTAATTGGGTTTAGAGTAGCGGGCTTTACCTATTTAACAGATGTAAAAACCATTCCTGTTTCTGAAATGGAAAAACTTCAAGGTACAGCTGTTTTGGTGTTAAATGCGCTTAGAGAAGAACCGCACGAGTCGCATCTCACTCTTGCTGAAGCTTTAGCACTTATAGAAATGGTAAAGCCGAAAACCGCATATTTAACCCATATTAGTCATCTTTTGGGTTTTCACGATGAAGTAGAAGCAAGCTTGCCAGATGGCGTACATCTTGCGTATGATGGCTTAAAAATTGAAGTGAATTAGCATAATATTTACTCCGGAAATTTTATAAAATTTTAAAAAGGTTATTATCTTTTTTTAAGATGGCCTAAGCTATTTTTAAGTCAAAAATGAAGTTAGTGAAGGAAAAGTAAACCAGCGCCAGCTGCGCAATCTTGTTAACACTAAGTTATTTGAATCTTTGTTGATTTATAAAGATCAGCAAAGACCTTTGGTTTGCTCCGCAACGAACAATATTTTTAGTGAAATTAGGTTCAGCCTAG
>JALZVC010000002.1 GCA_023301205.1 Flavobacteriaceae bacterium | reverse complement strand
CCATTAGGCTTATTAATTAACTTTAATACAAAATTACTTAAAAATGGACTTCGTAGATTTATAAATTCTAACCAAAACTCTCTGTGAATCTCTGCGTTTCTTTGAGTATCTCAGTGTAACAACTCACATGCAAAAAGCATTTAAGTATTTATTAAACTTATTCCCCAGAACATTCTTAATTAGAGTGAGCTATCTAGTGCGCCCACTGGTCGCCTTTTTTTTAAGAGGAAATACCTATACAGACCCAATTGACGGAAAATCATACCGTAAATTTTTACCCTATGGATATGAACGCATACGCGAAAACGTACTCGCCCCAGGAACCCTGTCTTTAGAAAGACACCGTCTATTTTGGTTGTATCTCACCAATGAAACAGATTTTTTTAGTAAATCACTACGTGTACTGCACTTTGCACCCGAGCAAGCGTTTTTAAAGCGATTTAGAGCCTTAAAAAATATAGAATATACCACGACAGACCTAAACTCTCCTATTGCAGATGTGAAGGCAGACATCTGTCAATTGCCCTTTGACGACAACAGTTTTGACTTTATTATTTGCAATCATGTTTTAGAACACATTCCAGATGACCATAAAGCGATGCAAGAACTTTACAGAGTGCTTGCTAATGGCGGAACCGCTATTACACAAGTACCTTATGACAGAAATAGAAAAATCACATTTACAGATGATACCATCACAGACCCAAAAGAACGTGCTGCAATTTTTGGGCAATACGATCACGTAAGGATTTATGGTATGGATTATTTTGACAAATTAAAAGCAGTAGGATTTACGGTAGAAGCCTTGGACTATACTGCAACACTTTCTGCAGAAGAAATAAACAAATATAGACTCCCAAAAGGAGAATTAATTCCTTTGTGTAAAAAGTAGTATATGAATCGTTCTACCATACATATTATTTTTTGTCTTATTGGGCTGCTTTTTATTTCAGAAATAAGTGGACAGTCTGCTAATGATTGTGAATTTGCAATACCTGTTTGTGGCAGTAGTAATTTTGGACTAGAACCCGACGGTGTTGGTTTTAATGAATTTAGCCTTCCAGGCAATATAGAACCCCCTTGTTTTAGTTTTGATAATCAAACCATTTGGCTTTCAATTAATATTGTAACAAGTGGAATTCTCACTTTTAATATTGTTCCAGATAATCCAGAAGCGGATTATGATTTTGCAATATATGGCTCAGTCACAGATTGCGAGAATTTAGGAGCATCTATACGTTGTTCTAGCACAAACCCACAAGCTGCTGGAGTTTCTGCTTTAACCGGCCTAAATAATATAGAAGGTGATGTAAACGAAGGCCCCGGCCAAAACGGAAACGGCTTTTTAATGGGTATTAATGCGATTGCTGGTGAAACCTATTTTTTATTAATTGATCGCGCCATAGGAGAAGGTGGATTTTCTATAGAAATGACAGGAACCGCAGGTTTTCCCGAACAACCCATAGCTAATGATACCACAAACTTGAGCTCTTGTGATATGGATGATGCAGTTGATGGCTTTACGCAATTTGATTTGGGTCAATTAATTTCTGGCATAGAAAATGGGCAGAGCAATGTTACTACTACTTTTCATAGCTCTTTAAATGACGCCAACCTAGATATCAACCCTTTAGACGAACTCTATACAAATACGACTAATCCACAAACCATCTACTATCGTGTAACAAACACAATATCAAATTGCTCTGACATCAATGAATTATCCTTGTCAACTACATTGTCTTTTGAGGTAACCTTACCGCAAGACCTGCTCATTTGCACGAATACAGACGATGTTGCAGTTTTAACCACAGAACCTGGTTTCAGTTTTTATCAATGGAGTACTGGTGAGAGTGGCCCATCATTAAATAGTATCACGGTAACAACTGGTGGCTTCTATAGTGTTATTGTAACCGATAGTGCAGGATGTAATGCCATGGCAGTAACTACTGTACTCAGCTCACAAGCGCCAACTATTGTTGAGGTAATCACCACTAGTTTTACGCAAAACAACAATACGATTACCGTTATTGCGACTGGCGACGCAGCGCTTTCTTATGCGCTAGACAACGGTGACTTTGGTGAAGAAAATATATTTACGGACATCCCTGCAGGAATATATACTGTATTTGTGCAAGACAGTTTTGGTTGTGGTATCGCCTCTCAAGAAGTTATTATCCTTGATTACCCCTTGTTTTTTACCCCAAACGGTGACGGTGTCCATGATACATGGACCATTGCTAATATTGAGAATTTTCCGAGTACAAAAATTCGTATATATAATAGATTTGGCATTCTAATTAAAGACTTAAGTCCTCTAGATACAGTGGGATGGGATGGAACCAATAAATATGGAAATCCTGTATTTTCTAATGATTATTGGTTCACCCTAGTACTAGAAAGCGGGCGAGAAGTGACAGGTCATTTTGCACTAAAACGTTAATTACTTTAGCATCTTATTCTTAAAATTTTGAGAGATGTACGTTCCTATATCGTTACTACTTTCAACAAAAGTAAGATACGCTGCAATATCCTCTGTTTGCGTAATAACTGTTTTTGACCGTGCTAAGCCCATTGCCATAAAAGCCGTTGCATAGGCATCTGCTAAAGCACAAGTAGACGCAATTACAGTTGCACTAGTGACATCGCTTGCCTCTGCCAAACCTGTTAAGGGATTGATGGTGTGTACAAACTTCTTTCCCGATACACTATCTATTCTAAATTTCCTATAATTACCAGAACCTGCCATCGCTTCATTATTAAGTTTAACCACAGCAACATTACTTCTATCATCCACCTCAGAGTCTAGATCCTCAACACCTGTAGTCCAAAATTGTTCGCGTTGTATATTTTTTCCTTTGGCTACAATTTCACCACCGATTTCAATAATGTAATTATCTATATTTTTTGAATCTAGAAAATTTCCGAGGAGATCAATCCCGTAGCCTTTTGCAACAGCATTAAAGTCCAAATAAATGGATGGATTTTCTTTTTTTACACGGCCATCTGCTAAAATCTTCACCTTTCGGAAACCAACAAAATCACGTAAACTATCTAGTGCCTTTGGGGTTATCTCTATACGTGCTCCTTTTTCGCCAAAACCATAAGCATTGCGAAGTATGCCTACAGTGGGGTCAAAATAACCGTATGAATTGGTATAGACCGTTTCAGAAATACGGAATACTTCTTTGAATATATCGTCTACAACAATGGTACTGTCTCCCCTATTTATTTTTGAAATATCGCTTTCATAGAGATAGGTGCTTACAGATTTATTTACATCGTAGATGACCTTGTCAATCCCTTGTTGTAAGCTAGTATCGTTATAGGCAAACAGCTGTATGTTATAGGTAGTACCAAAAGCAAAACCTTGAAAATTTATCTTTTTTTGCTCTTTTGGGCCAGCGCAGCCTAAAAGTAAGAGTCCGCTAATTAATAGTAGAATTTGTTTCATACAATTTCTTGAAGTCCTTTATATACTTGGGTGTAATCTTCATCTTTAAGTACAGGTTTTGCATAATCAGTGCCGTGACCTAAGCCTACACCTGCATAATAGGTTTTTGCCTCAAAGGTATTTGCGTGTTGCTTTATGGTTTGCATAAAGATAGGATCATAAGCATTCGCGTCTTGAGGATACCCTATTGCCCGAACAATCACAAAATGAAGGTCTTTATTTTTAAGCCCAACAAACTGAGGGTCCTTCCCTATTTTACTATTTACACCTAGAAACTCAAAACCCTGCGCTTCCATATCTTTACCTACCACGTTCATTGCGAGGTTATGTAGTTCTTGATGGCTTAATTTGTAGCTCATTTAAATCTAATAAATTGTGATGTATTAAAATAATAAGTAGGTATCTGCATTCCTGCTCCCATCTCTAGTTGATACCAAGGACTGTTATTTAAGTCGCTCGGATTTTTAAGTACATGAACACTTTGAGCTGGTGTATTACCTTGTGCAAAAATAAATAAATTATCGCCGTTAGCATCAGTTGCCTTGTCAACTATCATAATAATATGGCCAGGAAAACCTGGAGTAATTAGCATGTCGCCTACTTCCAGTTTTTCAACTTCAGAAATTTTAGGAAGTTCGCTATATAGTGATTGCGTTCCTGCATAGGTATAGATAAGATTAAGATACTTGTAAAAACTTGCTTTTGAAGCATCTGCCTTAGCTATTTGATGAAATGTTACCTTATTCCCGTTTATTTTAGGTCGATATCCTGCTGCATATTTAGACCAAGAACAATAGTGACCTGAGGTAAAGTTAAATCCTATTTTGCTTTTCTGACCGTGATCCCAGAGATATTCTGCTCTTATGCGCATCAATGCATCTGCGCATTGCTGCAGGCCGTTAGACGGCACAGGCAATTCTAGAACACCCACATGACCAGCTTGATACACATAAGGATTACCATCATAATTAATAATCTGAGCGCCGTAGTTTTTTAAAGCATAGTCTTGTAAATACTTCGAAAATGTGCCTACTAGATACTCTGCTCGTCTATACCCATCTGGCACGAGAATTCTTGACGTTACTGTATTCCCTCCGTTATTAATATAGTCTGGAGTGGTGACATAAGTTAGGGCTGTGTTCTTGACTAATTCTCCTTTCTTAGTAAAGTACAAGAAGCTAACTAGCCCAATTAGTAATGATGTCAAAATGTACTTTTTCATCTAATAGATAACTTTGTATTTGTTGTTTTATTCTGAATTTTTCAAAATAAAAAAGGTCGCAATAAAAAAGATTGCGACCTGATTATTGGTATTTCAAAAACACTACTTTTTAATAAATTGTTTTACAAGACTACCCTGTGTTGTTTTAATAGTAACAAAATATACTGCTGCTTTTAAATTTGACATATCTAATGATAGTAAGCTACTAGAGTTCCCCTGAATTTGATGAATAACTCTGCCTTGAACATCTGTGATTGTAACATTAGTAATCTCTAATTGTGGTGCATTTATCACAAATACGCCATCTGTAGGGTTTGGGTAAACACGTATATCATCAAGTAAATTATTTGCCGTACTTAGCACATTTCTATCTGTAAACTGAATAATAAAGCGATCGTTCACTTCTGTTTTTGAACTACTAAACGTATACGCTGTCTCACGAAGGTTAATTATTGATCCATTATTCTTATCAATTAAATAGACATTCTCATTCACGATATTAGGCCCTTGAATATTCTCTATAGAAATGGTATACGTCTGTAACTCGTCAATGACACTAGCAAAACCAAGACCTATCTGCGCATCAATTGAAAAATCGCTTCTTCCTTGAATTGCTAATTGTTCGGTTCCATCATCTAAGTGAGAATAAAGCGCTACAACGGTAGCCATTCTTCCAGAATCATAACCTGGATCTAAGTTGTCTGTAGCATCGTTTGTAAAACCTATTAAGGTACTATTATGGAAATCATAGGTTTCGTTGGATATTTTTAACCACACACGATCCATATTTTCTTCTACCGCACGGAGTGTATTATTATTGTCTAGTTCGCGCATATCATTAGTAAAAGTTGCTGTGCCAGCCGCAGTTGCTAATATCCCAAAACCCTGTGCCGTTGACAAATAACCATTATTAGGTTGTTCTGCTCCTGCAGCTGTTATAGGTCCAGTCATATTAAACATAGAAATATTTTCCATACTATGATTAGATGAATTTGCTCCTGGAAAATCAGTACTCGGAGTAATTACATGATCCCATAAAAACACTTCATTTACCATACTATTTTCCGTGATAAATACTCTTGCATCAATAGCAGAAGCATATGGATTTGCAAGTAAATTATAGCTATCACCTTGTGAACCATTAAAGCCTACTGTAAATGTTATATCACCAGAGTTAAGTGTTCCTGTTGTAAAAGTTTCAGAATAAACTTCGTTACCCGTGGCATTTATAGGTCGTGGTCTAATAAAATAACCCTCTCCAGGTTTGAGAATTCCTGTATGAGGTAGGTGATTATCAAAATTATCATCTAAAAAGTTAAATCCTGAAATACCAGGGAACGCTAAAAAATTAGCTGTTATGTGTTCAAAAACCCGATTTACTGGAGCTAGTTCCCCTTCTCGAGTTACAACTGTCATTGGGCTACCAAAGGCTACAAAATCTCGTGGTTTTAAAGATAGTGTCTCCGTGAGTACATTTATTGTCCCATTGTTAGTTGTTAAAGCATCATCGTCAACTTGCACGACACTTCCTTGATGGTTTACTAATAATGTTCCATCTACATTAATATCATTTTGAGTTCGCACAAATGTATTTGCAATTACCGTTAGCGTAACCCCTGTATTTATAGTGAGCTCACATACATCGATATTACCTGCCATACCCGTATCATAAGTGCCATTTATTATTGCAGCATCATTAGGCCCAGGAGCTACACCTCCTATCCATCCAGATTCAATCCAGGTTATCGTTGCACCTGTGCAAGTTGCTGTAGGATCTACAATATTAACGAGATAATCTTGGGTTTCACCAAAAGTGATATCATCACATGGCCCTAGTGTTATAGGGTCTTCGACAGGATCAAAAGCTCTTGCTCTCAATGTCTTTACACCTAATGATGTACTCGTTGGCACAGTAATAATAAAATCTTCTAAAGTTCCTTCTGGGACCGTAAAAGCAGCATTAAGGACTTCTTCGCCCTGGTCTGTAAAGAGTCCATTATTATTTAGATCTATCCACACTTTTATACGTTCATTATTCCATAGTGTAGAAGCTTGTAATGTGTGCATATTAAAAGTAGTTCTTCTATCTAAGTCTGTAATCAGATTGGTTCTATTTGAATACCCTTGAGGGGCGCCTGGATCTGTATTGCAACCACTCCCCCCATCATCTACATTTATAGTACCTAAAACAAATTGTTTAATACCATCTACATTACAACCTGTGTTTGTAGTTGGTATACAATAAGAGTTAATATGAACAACTGTTTTACAGGTTTCATCATTGGTCGTATTCTCATCTGCGACTAATACTGTTTTTGCACAAATATCATAGGTAGTAAATGCAGATAAATCTATAGCTGTAGGCACAGTAATGTTAATAGAGGTACCACTTGCAATACTAGGCGCATATGTTTCTGTTGCCATCACTACACCATTTACAGTTACCTCGTAGGGGATATTGGATTGCGATAACCCTCCTAAATTTGATAAGGTGATTTGTATTTGCTCTGCATTTGTCAATCCAGTTTCTACTGCTTCTGGCGCTATGATTGCAGTAACTGCTACGTCATTTTCATCTACTTGCCCCGCTGTTAATGACACATCAAGATCATACATTTGAACATTACTAACAGACGCACCTTGTTGTCTCACGCGCACAAAATAAGTGCCAGCAATTGGCAAGCCTACCCCTGCAAGATTTTCACTCGTACCCACTCCATTTGTATCTCCAGTAGCAATTACTGAAGACCCATTAGTACTTAGAATTTCAATCATCAAGTCTGAAACCTCCAAGGCGTTAAAAAGAGACCCAGCAGAACAACTTCCATCATTATTTTGGATTCCATCTAAGTAGGTTGAGCCCGAAGGTGTAAGCGAAGCAGAAAGTATAGTAGACTCATTTATTGTAAAAGAAAAATAATCTACATCTCCAGTATCATCAATACTGTGTTGTAATTTTGAATACGATGCAGGATTACTAGTAGCACCTAAAAAAGAAGCCGTAGCTGAAGTATCATTATCTCCTTCTGGATCTCCATAAAGTCTGTTTGTAGCAAGAATATCATCTTCCTGTGGCCCAGTAAATGCTGTCGTTACAAAAGGCTCCATTAATTTAGTTTGTTCTATCGGACATACGTGAGCAATACCTAAACCGTGACCAATTTCATGAGTTAAAACATTTGTTGTGCCTATACCTGGGCTATTTGCATAAAAATTATCTGATGTATCAATAATCATATCACCATTTTCAGGGAAATAATTACACGCTAGCACATTACTGTTACCATCAAGTGCGTGACCTGAGATACGAAAATCACCTCTAACACTTAATAATCCAGGGGCGCTAGTTATAGTAGCACCATCATCATTGGGTTCATAAACAAAGATTAATCCGCTAGCATCAGACCAAGAATTAAACATACTCACAAAAACATTGTGCCAAGGAGCTGTTGTAAAATCTCCTGGTGTAGTAGGCGGCCCGTAGATACTATTAAAGAAAGCTATAAAATTACTGTCGTCAGTAGATTCTCCAGGAACGCCACAACCACCATTACCTATAGGTGTACCATCTGCAACATAACTCCATGTTAGCGTTGTAAAATCTCCTTGCGCGAGACCGCCCCCATCTGTTGCGGTAAAAGCCCAACGAGCTGGAGCATTAAATCTAGTATCCTGCTGAATTCTTAAGCTGTTTGCGAGTGCAGTTCTATTATTATAAAATGCATCTATATATTTTTTATCTGTATCTGGAGCAAAACAAGTTGCTGGGAACCCAACAAAACCTTGTGCATCTATACTAGTTTGCTTTATTGCTTGTTTTAAGTAAGCTTGTAAATGCGGTTTTACTAATGATAATGCAGCATTTTTTCTTTTAACCGCTGCTTGTTCATTTGATATCCCCATATCAATTACAGGTTCATTTTCTGTTATAGGAAATTGGACACTAGCATCATAGTTTACTGTCAACAACAGTAAAAAGAAACACACAAAAGATGCTAAAGAAATTAGGATCGACTTTTTCATTTTACTTAGAATTAATTAAGAAAAAAAATTATTCTATACCAGGCTAAAATAACGATAATATACACTAAAATAGTATTTTACCCGATAAAAATTAATTTAATCGATAAAAAATAATAAAAACCAAGGCACTATATCTATAGATATTAAAGAATATAAATAAGTAAGCCGCTCTCATAAAGTGAAAGCGGCTTAGATATATAATAGTTCTGAAGTTATTACCCTCCAAAATCGTCAAAGCGAATATGCTCATCTGGAATACCAAAATCTTCTCCCATTTTTTGAACCGCTTGGTTCATTAATGGTGGTCCACAGAAATATAACTCTATATCTTCTGGTGAGTCGTGTAGATTTAAATAGTTATCAATTACAACTTGGTGGATAAACCCTACAAAACCGTCTCCTTCTCCTTCTATACTATCTTTTACTTTCCAGTTATCTTCTTCTGCTGGCTCAGAAAGTGCCAAGTAGAATTTAAAGTTTGGAAAATCTTTCTCTAATTTTAAGAAATGATCTAAGTAAAATAATTCTCTTTTAGAACGTCCACCATACCAGTACGTTACTTTTCTTCCAGTCTTTAATGTACGGAATAAGTGATACAAGTGAGAACGCATAGGTGCCATTCCTGCTCCACCACCTACGTAAAGCATTTCGCTTTCTGAAGGGTTGATAAAGAACTCACCGTAAGGTCCAGAAATTACACACTTATCACCTTTCTTTAATCCAAAGATATAAGAAGATGCAACACCAGGATTTACATCCATCCATTGATTTTTAGCTCTATCCCAAGGTGGCGAAGCAATACGTACATTTAACATAATCTCGCGCCCTTCTGCAGGATAAGAAGCCATTGAATAAGCTCTTTCTACCACTTCCTTGTTTTTCATTACTAGCGGCCATAAACCAAACTTGTCCCATTCTGCCTTAAACATTTCTGGGTCATTATGCTCTTCAGGGTGTGCCGTAATATCCATATCTGCGAACTTCACTTCACATTCAGGAATTTCAATCTGTATATATCCACCTGCTTTGTAATTCATATCCTGAGGGATCTCTACTACAAATTCTTTAATAAATGATGCTACGTTATAGTTACGTACTACAACAGCGTCCCATTTCTTAATCCCAAAAACTTCTTCTGGGATGGTGATATTCATATTCTGCTTTACTTTTACCTGACAAGATAAACGCGCTCCATCTTTCAATTCTTTTCTAGAAAAGTGCGGTGTCTCTGTTGGTAAAGCTTCTCCTCCACCATCAAGAACGTGACATTCACACTGGATACAAGTACCTCCACCACCACAAGCTGATGGTAAGAAAATCTTGTTTGCTCCTAGGGTAGTTAGTAAAGTATCTCCACTTGCTACTTCTAGTTCTTTCTCCCCATTAATTGTAATGGTAACTGGCCCCGATGGAGATAGTTTTTGTTTGGTAAACAATAATAACGCAACTAACAATAATGTCAACACTAAAAATGCGACAACAGTTGCTAAAACGACTCCTGTAATACTTGCTGCTAAAAACATATTATTCTGTTATTTCTGTTACTTCTGAAATACTAACGATTTCAGATAAATCATTTGGTGTTTCCTTAATAATTGCTCCACCCTTTTCTGCCTGCCCTTCTGCTGAAGGAGCTTCATCATCCCCACCAGTAAGCATACCTCCAAAACTCATAAAACCAATAGCCATTAAACCAGTGATAATAAATGTAATTCCTAGTCCTCTTAATGGTGCTGGCACATTACTGTATCTAATTTTTTCACGAATTGCTGCAATAGCTACAATGGCTAAGAACCATCCTATCCCTGAACTAAAACCATAATTTAAAGCCAATCCTGCAGTTTCAATTTCTCTTGATTGCATAAATAATGACCCTCCAAGAATCGCACAATTTACTGCAATAAGGGGTAAGAAAATACCCAAAGAATTATACAATGAAGGAGAAAACTTTTCTACAATAATCTCAACTAGCTGAACCATTGTTGCAATAGTTGCAATAAAAAGAATAAATGACAAAAAGCTTAAGTCGTAATCTGCATAAGCACTTAACTCTGGTGTGGCACGATTACCGTCTAACCAAGCTAATGCGCCCGGCTGCAAAATATATTGATCCAAGAACCAGTTTAAAGGCACTGTTACGGTCAATACAAATATTACTGCAGCTCCAAGTCCTACGGCTGTAGTCACTTTTTTAGATACCGCTAGATAAGAACACATTCCAAGGAAATATGCAAATACCATGTTGTCAACAAAGATTGATTTAAAGAAAAGTTCAATGTGTTCTAACATTTTTTTATTTTTTAAAATTTCCGAAGAAATCTATTTTAAACTTTTTAATTTATTGATTGAAAATATATTAATTCTCTTCAATTAAGGCTGGGTTTCTACTACGCTGTACCCAAATAATTATACCTACTACTATTAATGCCATAGGTGGTAATACCATAAATCCATTGTTCTCATAACCTATAGCATATAATCCAGTTTTTGCAATAGGATCTCCTAAAACTTTAAAACCGAATAAGGTACCAGATCCTAGTAACTCTCTAAAGAAACCAACAATAACTAATATAACACCGTATCCTAATGAGTTACCTATTCCATCTAGAAAAGATGGCCAAGGTTTGTTACCTAAAGCAAAAGCCTCAAAACGTCCCATAATAATACAGTTAGTAATAATCAAACCAATAAATACCGAAAGCTCTTTACTTAACTCATAAGCAAATGCCTTTAATACCTGATCTACAATAATTACAAGTGTTGCCACAACAATAAGTTGCACAATAATTCTAATTTTTGAAGGGATAACGTTTCTCAGTAAAGAGATCACTACGTTACCTAGCCCTAAAACAAACATTACAGAGACTGCCATAACAATTGACGGCTTTAATTGTGCAGTAATTGCTAGTGCCGAACAAATACCAAGTACTTGAATAGTAATCGGGTTGTCGTCTGTTAATGGATCTAGTATTAATTTTGCGTCTTTTTTAGATAATAATCCCATTGCTTATTTGTTTAGAGATTTAAAGTAAGGTACATACATTTTGATGTCTTTCTTTAACATTGCTGCCACACCGTCACCGGTAATAGTAGCACCTGCTAAGGCATCTACCTCATAATCAGTTTTATCATTATTTAAAGGGTCATTATTTCCCTTAGCAACATCGATACCTTCAAAGGCATTTCCGTTAAGGAAGCTTTCACCTTTAAAGTCATCCATAAAATAGCGTTGCTTAATTTCTGCTCCAAGTCCAGGAGTCTCCCCTTTATGGTCAAAATAAACGCCTTGAATAGTCATTGTCTTATCCATCGCCACAAAGCCCCAGATAGCATCCCAAAGTCCTTTTCCTCTTACCGGAACTATGTAAATTTCTTTCCCGTCTTTCTCCCCGATCATAATAGGCAGTTTTCTTACGTATCCTGCTTTCTTTGCTTTATTGGCTTCTTTCTTAATATCTATTAAGTAGGCTTCGTTATTTTCTGTGGTTTTAGTTCCTTCAATAACAAATTGCTTAGTTACATATTTAGAAAAATCCGCCGCAACCTCATCTGTTGGTATAAAGGCAACATCACTGGCACCTTCATTATCATTAACATTCATTGCATATAGAATGTTTTGTTGCTTTTCAGCTTCCATGTTTACGGTAATCATTGGTTTAAGCCCACTCGCAAAACCTGCAAGTAATGAACCCACTACTACTACCATAATAACGGAAAAAATAATTGTGTAGCTGTTTTTATCTCTATCTATTGCCATAACTACGCTGTTTTAACTTTTAAACGTTTTGCTCTTTTCTTAACATTGCCCTGCACTACATAATGATCTATTGTAGGCGCAAAAACATTCATTAATAAAATTGCCAAGAAAACCCCTTCTGGATAAGCTGGATTAAACACTCTTATCATTATGGAGATGAATCCTATTAAAAATCCATAAATCCATTTTCCTTTATTAGTTTGAGAGGCAGACACAGGATCTGTCGCCATATATACGGCTCCAAATAATATACTACCTATAAATAAATGCTGCCAGAAAGGAACATCCATAAGACCAAAGAACTTACTAGAATCTGTTATCCATCCTGCACTAACTACTCCATTAAAGATAAGTCCCATTGTAAGCGCACCTAGTAGTGTACTTAGTATAATTCTCCAGCTTCCTATTTTTGACAAGATCAAGATAAGTGCTCCTATTACAATTAGCAGTTTTGAGGTCTCTCCCACAGAACCCGGGATAAAGCCTAAAAACTGATCCATTAAACTCCAATCTACTGCATTATTTTGTGCTAGACTACCTAAGATAGTCTCTCCAGAAATAGCATCTGGTTGCCCTACTGTATCTACTGCTCCAGTTACCCAAACCTTATCTCCAGACATCCAAGTAGGATATGCAAAGAATAAGAAGGCACGTATGGTTAATGCTGGGTTTAGGATATTCATACCTGTACCACCAAATACTTCTTTACCGATAACTACTCCAAATATAACCGCGATAGCTAACATCCATAGCGGGATATCTACTGGAACAATTAATGGCACAAGCATTCCCGTAACCAAGTATCCTTCTTCTACTTCGTGTCCTTTAATTACTGCGAAGATAAATTCAACTAATAGACCAACACCGTAAGAAACAATAACCAACGGCAACACCTTCCAGGCACCGATACTTAGGTTATCAAGATTCCAAAACTCTGGGCTAAAGAATCCTGCTGCTGCATCAACAA
>JALZVC010000001.1 GCA_023301205.1 Flavobacteriaceae bacterium | reverse complement strand
CGGACCTTTACTCATAAAAGACAATCCAATAAATAGAGCGGCTACTAGTGCGTTCTGGTATGTTTTTGTTGAAGCGCTGAAAAATAAATACAGATAATAAATGGCCGCTATCATAAAGCCGTGGGTAAATACATCCCATTGTCCGTTTCTTCCTGCAAACACAAAAAAGAACGAAGTCATTAAGGTTAAAGAACTTATAAATGCGAGTTCTTTATGCTGTGTAAATTTAGACGAAAAACGATAAAAGAAATAGGTGGCAAACATTGCGATTAATGCCGCTGGTAAGCGCATCGCATATAGCGAATCTAGACCAAATATACCTGCAGATAGTGCAGTAAGCCAAGTAGGTAATGGAGGTTTATGGTATCTAGGTTCTCCGTTTAAAGTGGTAAGCAGCCAGTTGTCATCTAGTAACATTTCTCTCGCCGTGATAAAATTACGAGCTTCCATAATATTAACGGGTAAGAGGTCTAGGTGCACAAAAAATAATGCAATAGAAGCTATAAAAAGCCAGAGTAGATGTTTTGTCTCAAGCTTCATCTTTTCGTTCTTTACGCCATAAAATGATGTTTCTCGCATAGACAAGCATCCCTATCGAGTGTGCTAAAAATAGAACGAGATCTTGTCTAAAAATAGCATAGGTTAAAATCAGAGAAGAGCCTATGATGCTAATTACCCAAAAACCTAAAGGTAAATGAGATAATTTTTGTTTTTCTGAGGAAATCCATTGATACACAAATCTAAAAATAAAAACGAGTTGCGCCACAATACCAAGCGCTAATAGCCATCCCGGTATATTTTCATTTCTAAAAAATGTGTCAGAGTCTATGGCGTTATTATTAAAGGCATAGATGCTAATAAGTACAGGGAATAAAAACAGAAAAATCTGAAGGGTTTTAGGTAGTTTTTCCCATTCTCCTTTTAGTTGAAGATTACGTATATAGATAAAATAGGTGATGGATTGCCCGAGCATAATAGAAAAATCTTCCCGCAAATAACCATAGATAAAAAATACAATAGAGGCCAATAAACTGAGTTTCCAGAAAATAGAAGGAGTAACTACTTTCTTGCTTTTTTCTGAAAGTACCAATTGAAACAGAAAACGGCTAAAAAATAAACCTTGACCAATAAAGCCTACAAGGGTGATATAACTAATGGCTTCGATCATCCTTTTTTATCTACCTTATAATTGATGTATTTCTTTTTCATCCATAAATAAGCAAAGCAATCTGTAAGTGGGCCCAAAATACGGTTCCATACGCCATATTTTGCTTCGCCAGCGATGCGCGGAAAATGCTGTACAGGTAATTGAAGGACGCTCCCTTTTTGTAATAAAATCATTGCAGGTAAAAAACGGTGCAATCCTTTAAACATTGGGATACGTTTTGCGTAATCTGTTTTAATTACCTTGAGCGGACAGCCAGTATCATCTAAACCATCTTTGGTGAAAGCACGTCTAATGTTATTTGCAATTTTAGAAGACATATTCTTCACAAAACTATCCTTTCTATTTTCACGCATACCCGTTACGAGATCGTATTCTCCTATTTTTTCTAATAAGAGATTGAAGTCTTCTGGTGCTGTTTGTAAATCACTATCTATATAACCTAAAAACTCAGTTTCTACGGCATCAAAACCTGCTTTAATTGCCGCACTCAAACCTCTGTTCTGTTCAAAGGAGATAAAAGAAAAATCTTCGTTTCTAGAACAAATAGTTTCAATTAATGAAAGACTACCATCTGTCGAGCCATCGTTAACAAAGAGGACGGCAGTACTTTTACGAGCAATCTGGATATATGCTAATAGCTCCTGCTCCACACGGGCGAGATTGTCTAGTTCATTAAATACAGGAACAATAATCGTAAATTGATACATAACAGTTTCTGTTTTAAGCAAAAATATCCTTTTTTTAAAGACTTTAGTATATCCTTGACGGCAACTAAAAATTATGTTTCTTTGTATTTTTATAAAATCAACCGCTTTTGAAAATTCTTGTCACCGGTGCTGCTGGATTTATTGGTTCTCACGCCTGTGAACGTCTTCATTTATTGGGGCATAAGGTTATCGGTCTAGATAACTTTTCTTCTTATTACGATGTTACGCTAAAAGAACGTAATGCCGAAATATTAAAGAGTCAAAATATTACCATACATCACACTGACCTAAGGATTGATGATTTGAGTACGCTAATCAACGAAGAATTAGATGCTATTTTTCACTTCGCTGCACAACCCGGAATTTCTTCTACCGCTAGTTTTGAAGATTATTATACCAATAATTTTTTAGCAACGCAACGTATGCTGGATGTTATTGAAAAGTTAGCATCAAAACCGTACTTTGTTAATATTGCGACTTCTTCCATTTATGGATTAGAAGCTACCTTAACCGAAGAGGAGGCACCTTTGCCAGCATCTTGGTATGGTGTTACCAAACAAGCAGCAGAACAATTAGTGTTAGCCTATAGTCGTCGCGGTTTATTGAAAGCAACCTCATTACGTTTATATTCTGTGTACGGTCCTAGAGAGCGCCCAGATAAATTATACACACGTCTTATTGATTGTGGTTTAAATAATAAGTCCTTTCCCTTGTTTGATGGTAGCGAGAAGCATTTAAGAAGTTTCACTTATGTGCAAGATATTCTAGACGGTGTGGTTTCTGTTTTAGCAAATCAAGATACTTGTAATGGTGAGGTTTTTAATCTCGGTACAGAAGAAGAAAATACGACACAAACAGGTATTGATACCGTAGAAGAAATTATAGGAATCACTATAACTATAGTTAATCAACCTGCGCGACCTGGAGATCAATCGCGTACGAAAGCAAATATTGATAAGGCTAGAAGGATACTTGACTATAATCCACAAACTTCTTTAAAAGAAGGACTAGAAGCACAAGTGGCTTGGTTTAGGGAGCGTTTCTAGTAATTGACTTAGAGCTTCATTAAAACCTCTGCGGCCTCAAAAGGAGTCGTTTTATTCTCGTCTATTAATGTCAATTGCTTTTTGAGCTCCGCTTTTATTTTAGGATTAGAAAAGAAGTCTGTCTTTAACTGACTTTCTATAGTTTGTATAAGCCAAAATTTATTTTGCTCTGCTCGCTTATGT